>PITX01000112.1 GCA_017577345.1 Clostridiales bacterium | reverse complement strand
CTCCAGCACCTTCGGATGCACCATGCCTGCGCCGAGCAGCTCGATCCAGCCCTCGCCGTGGCAGGTGGAGCAGACCTGGCCGTCAATCTCACCCTTGCCCTTGCACTTGAAGCACTGCATATCGACCTCACAGCTCGGTTCGGTGAAGGGGAAGTGGTGCGGACGGAAGCGGCAGACGGCATCCTCGCCGTAGAGCCGCTTGATCAGCGTTTCCAGAGCACCCTTTAGGTCGCCCATGGTGATGCCCTCATCAACGACAAGCCCCTCGATCTGATGGAACATCGGGGAATGGGTCGCATCGGCTTCGTCCTTACGGAATACGCGACCGGGTGCAAGAATACGGATCGGAGGCTGCTGATGCTCCATGACGCGGATCTGCATGGGACTGGTCTGCGTGCGGAGCAGCACCTCGTCGTTATCGTCAAAATAGAAGGTGTCGGAGCGGTCACGGGACGGATGCCCTTCTTCAATATTCAGACGGGTGAAGTTATAGGCGGCTTCCTCGACCTCAGGACCGTCCACGATGGTGTAGCCCATGCCGATGAAGATCTCCTTGACCTCCTGCAGCACCTTGTTCATCGGGTGCTGATGTCCCATTTCCACGACCTTGCCGGGAATGGTGACATCGACTGCCTCGGCTTCCAGCTTAGCTTCCAGTGCGGAAGCTTCCAGCTCTGCCCTGCGCTCATCCAGCTTTGCCTCCAGCTTTGCACGGACGGCATTTGCAAGCTGACCCATGACGGGACGCTCCTCGGCAGACAGCTTGCCCATCTGCTTCAGTACGGCAGTCAGCTCGCCCTTTTTGCCGAGTACGCCGACACGCACCGCATCCAGTGCAGAAGCATCGGTCGCGTTCTGCATTGCAGCAAGAGCCGCTGCCTTGATCTGTTCCAGTTGCTCTTTCATATTGTTTCTCCTTTTCGGTGAATTTACAAAAAAATAAGTCCTCCGTCCGAAAGGGGACGAAAGACACGCTTCCGCGGTACCACCCGCAATTCGCCGCAAGCACGGCGCACTCAAACCCATAACGGAGCGACCCGTCCGCACCTACTGCAATGTTCAGCGCGGCAGCTCACGGGAGAAAGCCAAACTGTTTCCGGCAGACGCTTGCAGCAACCGCGTCCTCTCTGAAGCCTAAAAAACAGCCGACAGCCCGATCAAAGCCTTTCTCTATTGCCTCGCTATTTTACCACAGAAAATCCAAATTTGCAAGTAAAGATTTGACTATTTTGCTGTATAGGATATAATAAAATGAAAGAAACCGAAAAAGGGGAGAGGAATATGGCGAGCGTTCTTGTGCAAGGCGCATTTCGGGAAGTAGATGCGCTTCTGCTGCGGCGATGGCTGCCGCGCCGACCGCGCAACGCACATAAGGGGGATTTCGGTAAAATTCTCCTGATTTGCGGTGCGGTGGGATATACCGGTGCGCCCGTACTTGCCGCACAGGCAGCGGTCAGGACGGGAGCAGGACTGGTGTTCGTCGGCGTTCCGCAGTGCGTTTACCCGATCATTGCATCCAAACTCACGGAGCCGATGATCTTTCCGCTTCCTGACGAAAACGGGATGCTTTCCGCCGATGCCGTCCCCGCCATACTGGAACGGCTGAAAAATTGCGATGCCTGTCTGATCGGATGCGGTCTCGGGAAAAGTGATGGAACGGCGGCAGTTGTAAAGGCAGTTCTGACACACGCAGTCTGTCCGGTTGTGATTGACGCCGATGGTATAAATGTTCTGGACGGGCATATAGATTTACTGCGCGGCGCGGCCTGTCCGGTCATTCTGACACCGCACGAGGGTGAATTTCTGCGTTTGGGCGGAAGTCTTACACAAGGCAGAGTGTCCGGCGCGATGAAGCTATATCGGGAATCGGGGGCAACAGTGCTTCTCAAAGGTCACAGAACGCTGATCTGCGGCGATGAAGGACTGTATATCAACCGTTGCGGCAATCCCGGCATGGCGACCGGCGGCAGCGGAGATGTGCTTGCCGGAATTATCGTATCACTACTCGGACAGGGGCTGAATCCGACGCAGGCAGCAGCGGCCGCTGCATGGCTGCACGGTACGGCAGGTGATCTGTGTGAAAAGGAGATCGGTCAGTACGGGATGCTTCCGTCTGATATTCTGAAACGGCTGCCGCGACTTTTGAAATAAGGATGTGACACGGCTTGCGGCGAATTTTTGCCGTACTGATGATTTGTGTGCTGCTGGCAGGCTGTACAGGAGAGGAAAGTGTGCTTGCCTCCGCAATCGAATTTCGAGCGGCTTTGGTGCAGGCAGGCGGCTGCAGCTTCCGTGCTCAGATCGAGGCAGATTTCGGCGACAGGATCGAAGCCTTTACCGCTGACTGCGATTTCAGCGCAGACGGCACTGCACGGCTGACGATCCTTGCGCCGGAGACGCTTGCGGGAATTACCGCTGCCGTCACAGACAGCGGTGGGAAGATTACCTACGATGGCATGTCGGTGGATTTCGGGCTGCTTGCGAACGGAAATGTCATCCCCGCCGCAGCACCTGCGTTAACGGCACTTTGCTGGTGCAAAGAGTATATCTCTGCGGCCGGATGGGATGAGGACATCTATCGCGTGACTTACGAGAAGGATTTTGACGAAAAACGCCTGCTGATTGATACCTTCTTCAAAAATGACCTACCAATTTGTGCCGAAGTATGCTATAATAATCAGCGGATTTTGAAACTGAATATTTCCGATTACACTTTACATTAAGGAATGGAACAGAATGGACTATCTAAAGAGAACATGGGCAAATATTTCACTGGATAACTTAAATCATAATTATCAGACCTTGCGGGCAAGAGTACCGTCCGGCTGCCGCTTTCTCGGTGTCGTCAAGGCAGATGCCTACGGTCACGGCGCAGTGCCTGTCAGCCGCTATCTGCGTGAGCTCGGGGCGGATTTTCTCGCGGTCTCCAACATCGAAGAAGCTGCACAGCTCCGCTACGGCGGTATTCGCGGACCGATTTTGATCCTCGGATATACGCCCGTCAAATTTGCGGAGGAGCTTTCCAAAATGGGTCTGCGCCAGGAGGTGCACAGCCTGGAATATGCCCGCAGCCTGAATGAGCGGCTCAAGGGTCTTAAGCGGAAGCTTCATATCCATATCAAGCTGGATACCGGCATGTCGCGTCTTGGCTTCTTTGCCTACGACCATGAGCAGACGGTCGACGAGCTGAAAGAGGTCGCACAGATGGAAAATCTGCTGATTGAGGGAGTTTTTACCCATTTTCCGGTCGCGGATTCCATTGACGGTGCGGACACGAATTTTACCCATACACAGTTTGAACGGTTTACGGCGATGCTTTCGGCACTGGAGGGTGTCGGCATCCGACCGGAGATCCGTCACTGCTGCAACAGCGGCGCAAGCATTCTCTATCCGGAGTTTGCGATGGATATGATCCGCCCGGGAATTGCTACCTACGGCATACTGCCTTCCGGCGATCTGCGCGGCATGATCGACCTGAAGCCCGTCATGTCGCTTCGCTCCACGATCTTTCAGATCCGCGATTTTGAGCCGAATATCACGGTCAGCTACGGCAGGACCTATACGACGCGTGACCCGGAAAAGATCGCTGTTGTCGGTATCGGCTACGCTGACGGACTATCCCGCAGCTTTTCCAACAATATTTCGTTCCTCCTGCACGGCAAGCGTGTGCCGCAGGTCGGCAGAATTTGTATGGATATGTGCATGATCGACATCTCCAAGGTGCCGGAGGCAAAGGTCGGCGATGTCGTCACCGTGTTCGGTGAGGACGGAAACGATGTCATTGAGGTGGACAGCCTTTCCGGACGCCTCAATACGATTCCCTATGAGATCCTCTGCGGAATCAACAAGCGAATTCCGCGAATTTTCATGGACGGTGAAAATCATACGGAGATTTTGCAATATATCGTCTGATCCTGCATAGAATGAAGCGGAGTTCCGCTGAATATTTTTTGCTTCTGCGTGGGAGAATAAGGTTACCGGGTTACATAGAATGGGTTGTAGCCCGGAGACAAATTACGGAGCGTGAAGCAAATGGATACAACCGTAAAGAGGGGCGACATCTTCTACGCGGACCTGAGCCCGGTGGTCGGCAGTGAGCAGGGGGGTACAAGACCCGTTCTGATCGTGCAGAACGATACCGGCAACAAGCATTCGCCGACAGTCATCGCGGCTGCCATTACAAGTCAGACCAATAAGGCAAAGCTTC
Organism: Clostridiales bacterium; assembly: GCA_017577345.1. Lineage (GTDB taxonomy): Bacteria > Bacillota > Clostridia > Oscillospirales > Oscillospiraceae > JAZOXB01. The sequence continues at coordinate 737 of PITX01000112.1, read as the reverse complement.
CGACACATATTGAGCTGTCCGGGCGAAGCGTTGGTCTGACCAAGGATTCCGTGGTACTGCTGGAGCAGATCCGCACCATTGATAAGCGCAGACTGCGTGAACATATGGGGCGGCTGGACGAAGGAATGATGAACCGGGTAGATGATGCGATCGCGGTCAGCTTCGGTTTACCGAAGGCATAATGTCCGATCCCTCTCGCATAGCATATGCGGGAGGGATTTTGCTATGGAACTTACGGTTTTTGAGGGAGAAAAACAGGTCGGGACGCTTTGGATTGAGCCGGACGGATTGTTTTATGGTATTTCCTGTAAAATCACTGATTGCAGGGAACAAATCCGGCGCATTTTCGTCGGATACGGATGGAAGGCAGAATATCTCGGCATACCGGATGCAGAAGGAAATCTGACAACAAGGATTCCGAAAAAGCACCTGCCGGACGGCATCACATATGCCGTTGCTACGACTATGCCGCGCGGTCAATGGCTGCCATGGCGCGGAGTGGCAGACGGCGTACCGATCGCAGAGGCTTTCATAAAGCAATCGGAGGACGGGATAGACCTGGTTTTACCGCCGCAGGAGGCGGCCAAGCTGCCCGCTTGGGCAGAAAAAATGCAAACAGAGACTGTGTTCGGAAGAGAACTGATGAAGCTCAGCCTGCTTTCGGACGGCAGTCTCCCAGAGATTACCACAGAAAGAGGAGCGAATACAGATGAAGAGATTATTGGCAATGGTACTGC
>PITX01000111.1 GCA_017577345.1 Clostridiales bacterium | reverse complement strand
GTTTCCTGCGGAGCGGATCTTGTGCTTGAGCTGCCCGTGACCTATGCACTGCGCTCTGCAGAAGGGTTTGCTTCCGGAGGCCTGGAGATCATGGATAAGCTGGGGTGCATAGATGCACTCTGCTTTGGTAGTGAGACAGGAACGGCGGAGCACCTCATGCAGACGGCAAAGCTGCTTTTGACAGAGCGGTTTTCGCAGAAATTACGAAGTGAACTGGCAAGCGGCGTGTCGTTTCCGTGCGCGAGACAGAACGCCCTGGAAGCGTTCGGCGGTGACGGCGAATTGCTCGAAAATCCGAATGATATTCTTGCCGTCGAATACTGCAAGGCGATCATTCAGCAGGGAAGCAGACTTGCACCGATGGTACTGCACCGCGAGGGAAGCTACCACGACAGCACGGACTGCGAAAATCCGTCTGCCTCCATACTCCGTGCAACAGAGCAATGGGAGCAGTATGTACCTGCGGGAGCACTGTGCCTTTATCATAACGCCGTCCGCTCCTCCATAGTGAGAGGCGAACGTGCATGGCTTGCAAGGCTTCGGGCTATGCCGGAGCAGGAGTTTAAACAACTTCCGTTCGGCTCGGAGGGACTGTGGCGCAAGCTGATGCACGCCTGCCGTGAAAAGGCGACTCTGGAGGAAATAATAGAAGCAGCAAAGTCGAAGCGCTACACCAGAACAAGGCTGATGCGGATGCTCCTGTGTGCCTATTTGGGCATTACCAAGGGGCTGTTGGAGCAGGAGGCACCGTATGTCCGCGTGCTTGCGCTGAATGAAACCGGCGGGAAAATTCTGCGCGAGGCAAGAAACAACGGCAATCTTACGATTTTAAACGCCGGTGAAAATGCACCGGATAGTGCTTATGCGGAGCTGGAACGCAGAGCGTCAGACCTGTACGGGCTGTTTGCCGATGCGGAAAAACCGTCCGCACCTGCTGCCGAAAGCAGGGCAAGGGCAGTCCCCCTGAATTGCGGCTTTTGACATTTTTCGACGGATGTGCTATAATCTCCTGCGTTTGAACGAAAGGAGGATGGATTTTCTTTATGAAAAAAATTCTCTGTGTGCTGATTGCACTTTTTATATTGATTTCCACCATTCCCATCGCCGCGACTGCAGCGGCGGATTCGCAAATCAGTCCGGCGTTTTTGCACTATCTGCAATCGAAGTTCCCGAACGGAAAATACTGGAATCACGAGCCGGGACAGCCGAACGATCCGGACGGCTGGACAAATCAGCCCTGTACGCACCACGACTCCGGCACTTGCATCTCCTATAACGGAAGCTGCGGCTGTAATATGTTCGATGAGTGCATCCAGTGCTACGGCTTTGCCGCAAAGCTGGCGTTTGATTACACCGGCACGCTGCTGCATACATGGCAAAAGGTCGAGACAATGGACGACCTTAAGGCAGGCGATGTCGTTCGTATCAACCACGACCAGCATTCCGTCTTTATTACTGCCATCCGCGGTGATGAGATCACCTATGCGGACTGCAATCTTCACGCGGATTGCTTGATTCGCTGGAATACCAAGATCTCGAGAGAAGCCTTAAAAGAGACATTGACCTATGTCAAAGTATCTCCTGTCAACACCTCTGCGCCGGCAAAGCCGACCCTGAACTGCCGGGAAAACTATAAGCTTGGCGAAAAAGTGGAGTTTTCATGGATGCCGCTTTCAAATGCGGATGCGTATGAAATCAAGATTTCCCTGAATGGCATCTATCTGCGCACAGTGACTGTGACGGAGCGTTCATTCTATTCATTCACGCCGGAGCAGTATGGCAGTTATACTTACGAAGTGGTTGCCAAAAACAAATACGGTGCTTCTGAGCCTGCCTATTGCAGTATGCTGATTGACCCTCATGACTGCCGGATCAAGCAGTTTACCGATGTGAAGAATTTCCTTGACTGGTCGCATGCGGGCATTGAGTTTGCCGTAGTCAACGGCTTGTTCAAGGGAACGAGCGATACGACCTTCTCGCCGGATGTCACCATGACAAGAGGCATGATCGCAACTGTTCTGTGGAGAATGGAGGAGTGCCCGAAATCGGAGATCTCAAATCCGTATTCGGATGTCGCAGGTGACAAATGGTATGCCGATGCCGTCTTGTGGGCATATGAGAATAAAATTATGGACGGCGTCGGAAAGGGAATATTCAATCCCGACGGCGTGTTGACAAGAGAGCAGATCGTGACCGTCCTGTACCGTTTTGCAGGACAGGAGGGTAATGCAGCTTTGGATTCCGGCACTTTGACGGTTTTTGCCGATGCGTCTGCTGTGGCGGACTGGTCGCGCGATGCCATGTGCTGGGCAATTGCCAATCAAGTCATTCAAGGAAGCAATGTGGGCGGTGAACTATATCTGACACCGACTGTCGGCGCAACGAGAGCGCAGGTAGCAACGATTCTCATGCGCTTCCTGCATGATATTGTTGTACCGGTAGGATGATACTGCGGCGGTTTCCGATATTTCGCTGAAAAAACAGAAAAAAACACTTGCATTTCATAATGAAGTGTGATAATATACTTGCGCATTGAAAAAATACGGGGATAAAATGCCCCTTTTACGAAAGCGAGAAAGAGGTGAATGTGATGAAGGAAGGTATCCATCCGAAGTACGAACAGACGACGATCCGCTGTGCTTGCGGCGAAATCATTGAGACTGGTTCCACCAAAAAGGACATCAAGGTCGAAATTTGCTCCAAGTGCCATCCTTTCTATACCGGCAAGCAGAAGCTGGTTGATACCGGCGGACGCGTTGACCGCTTCAACAAGAAGTATGGCCTGAAGTAATTTGTGAAAAGTCTGCATCGTATCGGTGCGGACTTTTTTCATTATTTGTCGCATTTTGGGAGAAGAAAATGGAGCAGAAGGATCGTGTGATCAGCGAAAAAGCGGTATTGGTCGGATTGAATGCCGATTGCTTTCAGCCCGAGGATACTGCAACATATGAGACTTTGGACGAGCTGGAGGCTCTGCTGGAAACCGCGGGCGGCATTTGCACTGCCAAGGTGCTGCAAAACCGCCATGCGCCCGATCCGCACAGCTTTATCGGCGAGGGCAAGGCGCAGGAGGTGCGCGAGCTTCTGGAAACGACAGAGGCAAACCTCGTGATTTTTGACAATGATCTTTCTCCCTCACAGATCCGTGCATTGGAGGAGCTGACGGAGGTGACCGTCCTTGACCGCAGTGCGCTGATTCTGGATATTTTTGCACAGCGTGCAAAGACTGCCGAGGGTCGTTTGCAGGTCGAGCTGGCGCAGTATCAGTATCTTCTGCCGAAGCTCTCCGGCATGGGCAGATCCATGTCCCGGCTCGGCGGCGGCATCGGCACGAGAGGTCCCGGTGAAACCAAGCTGGAAACGGATCGCCGCCATATCCGCGAGCGCATCAACCGTTTACAGGAGGAGCTGAACGAAGTCCGCAAGGTCAGAGCGGTGCAGAGAGAACGCAGGATCAAGAATTCCGTTCCCGTGGTCGCATTGGTCGGCTATACGAACGCCGGAAAATCCACGCTGCTCAATCAGCTCACGGATGCGGGAATTCCCGCCAACAACCGCCTGTTTGACACGCTGGACACAACAACGCGGCGCTTAAAGGTCTCTGATCATCTGGAGGTCTTGCTTTCCGACACGGTCGGCTTTATTGCCAAGCTGCCGCACCATCTGATCGAGGCGTTCCAGTCGACCTTGGAGGAGCTGCAGTATGCCGATTTGCTTCTGCATGTGATCGACGCCTCCGACCCGCAGCGTGAAGCCCATATCGAGGTCGTTGACCGGCTGATTTCCAAGCTTGCCAAGCCGGATGTTCCGGTGCTGCGGTGCTACAATAAGGCGGATCTGCTTGACGATATTTCCAACTATCCGATCGGAGATAAGAATATTCCCATGTGCGCGAGAAACGGTGTGGGAATGGACGAGCTTCTGACAAGAATTGAGGAAACACTGCTCGGCAAGCTGCATCATATGACACTGCTCCTGCCATATTCACAGGGCGGCGTATTGGAGACCCTGCACGAGCAGGCACAGGTGCTTCGGGTGGATTACACGCCCGAGGGAATCGAAGTGGAAACGGTGTGCTCCGAGGAGCTCTACGGACGCTACCGCAAATTTGAAAAGGAGCAGAACGCATGAACGAATATCTGGTGCCGACGCAGGATGCCGACGCCGAATTCGTCGAGCGTCGCTCCCGGTTTATCGGACATATTTTCCTGACCGAAACGGAAGAGGAAGCCCTTACAAGGCTCAAGCAGATGCGTGAAACCTACTGGGATGCCACGCATAATGTCTACGCCTACATCATCCGCGACGGTGCAACGCGGTTTTCCGATGACGGTGAGCCGGGCGGCACTGCCGGGATGCCTGTTTTGCAGGTCTTACAGCGCGAGGGCATGTTCAATGTCACCTGCGTTGTGACCCGTTATTTCGGCGGTATTTTACTCGGCGCGGGCGGATTGGTTCGTGCCTATGCGCACAGCGCAAAGCTTGCGCTTGATGCGGCAGGGAAGTCCGTGAAACGCGTATGGACAAGGGTGTACTTACCTTGCCCTTATAGCTGGTTTGAGCGAATCAAGCTGGAGGTTGCCGCATTCGGCGGCATCATCCGGAATACGGACTTCGGCGCGGATGTCAGCTTTGACCTGATCCTGCCGGAATTGCAGGTCAAGCCGTTTTTGGAGCGTGTGACCGATCTTTCCGCAGGCACGATTTCGGGACTGATCGGTGAGAACGAATACAAGGCATTTCCGCTGCAAAAGGAGGAACAGCCATGACAATACGCGAGGAATTGGAGCGCGACGAGCATCTTTATCTGAGCGAAAAGGCACAGTTTTCCGACGAAAGCAAGGGTCGCCCCAATGCGAAGCCGGACGGTGACAGCGAGGTCCGCACCTGCTATCAGCGCGATTGTGACCGGATTCTACATAGTAAATCCTTCCGCAGACTGATGCACAAAACGCAGGTCTTCCTGCAGCCGGAGGGTGACCATTACCGCACCCGCATGACGCATACGC
>PITX01000110.1 GCA_017577345.1 Clostridiales bacterium | reverse complement strand
ACGCTGTGGTACAGGTGTTCAACGGACAGCGTAAATACGAGCGGGTAAGCTATATCCGTGATCGCGGCGGGCGGACGAGAGGAGAAGGGGATGAATACCAGCTCAGCCTTGACGCAACGGGTGAATCCACGCTGCTCGATACGATGAATGAATCGGGCTATTTGAACAAAGAGGTAGAGCTGACGGACGAGCAGCTTTTAGAGAACATTCGCCGTTTGCAGACGCTGAATAATATCAAGCTCTCTCCGTCGCTGGTAAAAGACCTGGGACGATGCAGCCTTGATATTGAAATGGAGACCGGCACGGGCAAAACCTACGTCTATATCAAGACAATGTTCGAGCTGCACAAGCGGTACGGCTGGAGCAAGTTCATCGTCGTGGTGCCGTCCATCGCGATCCGCGAAGGCGTCAAGAAATCGTTTGAGTATACGGCAGAACACTTTATGGAGCAGTACGGCAAGAAGGCGCGTTTCTTTATCTACAACAGCTCCAACCTGACGCAGCTCGACAATTTCTCCGCAAGCTCCGGCATCAACGTCATGATCATCAACACGCAGGCATTTGCGTCCTCTCTGAAAGAAGGAGCAAATAACAAGGAGAGCCGTATCATCTATTCCAAGCGGGACGAGTTCGGCTCCCGACGCCCGATCGACGTGATCAAGGCGAACCGACCGATTATCATTCTCGACGAGCCGCAGAAGATGGGCGGCGAAGTGACGCAAAAGGCGCTCAAGAACTTCAATCCGCTGTTCTCGCTGAACTATTCTGCAACCCACGCCAAGCAGCACAACCTCGTTTATGTGCTGGACGCGCTGGACGCCTACAACAAGCGGCTGGTCAAGAAGATCGAGGTCAAGGGCTTTGAGGTCAAGAACTTCCGCGGCACGGACAGCTATCTCTATCTGGAGCAGATCCAGCTTTCCCCCAACAAGCCGCCGATGGCTCGCTTGGAGTTTGAGATCGGCTATAACAAATCCATAAACCGTGAGACGAGAAAAGTCGGCGTCGGTGATGACCTCTACTATCTCTCTCAGGAAATGGAGCAATACAAGGGCTATACTGTTTCCGAGGTCGATCCTATCCGTGGAACCGTGACCTTTACAAATGGCGAAGTGATTTCCGTTGGTGAGGTTCGTGGCGACGTTTCCGAAAAGGATATGCGCCGAATTCAGATTCGTGAAACGATCCTCTCTCACTTTGAGAAAGAGGAAGCGCTGTTCAACAAGGGCATCAAAACGCTGTCCCTGTTCTTTATCGATGAGGTTTCCAAGTACCGCCAATATGATGAGAACGGCGAAGAAGTGCTCGGCGAGTACGGTCAGATGTTCGAGCAAGAGTATATTTCCGTGCTGAACGACTATCTCACTATATTCGACACGCCTTATCAGAAGTACCTGCGAAGCACCTGTTACGACGTATCGTCCGTACATAAGGGCTATTTCAGCATTGATAAAAAGACCGGCCGCAGCATCAACAGCGAGCTGAAGCGCGGCAGCGAGTTCTCCGACGATATTTCGGCGTATGATTTGATCCTAAAAAACAAAGAACGGCTTTTGAGCTTTGAGGAACCCACGCGGTTTATCTTCTCTCACTCCGCCCTGCGTGAAGGCTGGGATAATCCGAATGTTTTCCAGATCTGTACGCTGAAGCATTCCGACAGCAGCACAGCAAAACGGCAGGAAGTCGGTCGCGGTCTGCGACTGTGCGTCAATCAGGACGGCAACCGTATGGATGCTGAAAGCTGCGGCGAGACTGTCCACGACATCAATATGCTGACGGTGATTGCCAGTGAGAGCTACAAGGCCTTTGTTGGAGCATTGCAGGCGGATATAAAAGAAGTCCTCTATGATCGTCCGACAAGGGCGACGATGGATTACTTCGAGGGTAAGACGGTTATGGTCGGCGAGCAGCCGGTTACGATCGACGCTCGTCAGGCAAGAGATATTTACCGCTATCTTCTTAGAAATGACTACGTTGACGATGACGACAAGATCACGGACGCCTATCGTGCCGACCTTGCCAACAACTGCCTCGCGCCGCTTCCCGACGGTGTAAAGGATATTGCCGATGGCGTCCATCTGTTGATCCAGGGCGTCTTTGATGAGAGCGTTCTCAGAGGCATGGTCACGGACGCTCACGAAACGAAGGTCAAAGAAAACCCGCTCAACGATAATTTCTATAAGCAGGAATTCCAGACGCTTTGGAACTACATCAATCACAAGTACGCGTATACTGTTGCGTTTGACAGCGCAGAATTGATCCGGAAGGCGATCGCCCATATCGACGACAAGCTCTTTGTCTCGCAGCTTCAATACACCACTTCTGTCGGTCAGCAAAGGACCGATATGAATGAGTACGAGGTTGGTCGGGGAGAATCCTTCGGAACGGTCAGAACACGGACGCAGACGCTCGCTCATGCCGAGACAAGTCAGATTAAGTATGACCTTATCGGCAAGATCGCAGAGGGGACTGTCCTGACACGACGAACTGTTGCGGCAATTCTCGCAGGCATCCGTGTGGACAAGTTCTATATGTTCCGCAACAATCCGGAGGAGTTTATCAATAAGGTCATCAAACTGATTAAGGAAGAAAAAGCGGCGACGATCGTGGAGCATATCTCCTACAATCAGATTGACGGCGGATATGATAACGCAATCTTCACCGCCGAAAAGATCTCGCAGCCGCTTGAGATGGCGTTCCGGGCCAGCAAAGCAATTCAGGACTACGTGTTCACGGACGGATACGCTGCCGACGGGCAATCTATCGAGCGAAGATTTGCCGCCGACCTCGACGCTGCGGAAGAAGTCGTAGTTTACGCAAAGCTCCCAAAAGGTTTCTCAATTCCCACGCCGGTCGGTAACTATTCCCCGGACTGGGCGATCGCCTTCAAAGAAGGAAGCGTCAAACACATTTTCTTTGTTGCCGAAACGAAAGGAACGATGGAGTCCTTGCAGCTCAAGCCGATCGAGCAGGCAAAGATCAGCTGCGCAAAGAAATTGTTCAACAACATTTCTACGAGCCATGTCCGTTACGACGCTGTGAGCAACTATCAGGAACTATTAGGCGTGCTCAACTCAATGAATTAGGAATAGATGGAGCATGTTTCTGCAAGCTATCCTTATTCGTGACAATACGACCGTGTTCATTTTTACAATCATACCAATAGTGCAACCGAAATGATGATGATTGTCAACAACAATTTGGCTATTCCCTTGTTCTATGAACATAAGCGATGAAAAGAGACGTGGGTGCGCTGATTGTTGCTTCAGTCACCGAAAACTGACTCGTCTTCGGAGGCGAACGGTCAAGACAAACTAATGCAAAACCGGAACCGCTTGTTTCGGGCTGCTGCCGTGTCACCGTAGATTTGAGTGACAATTTGAGTGACAACGCAGGTGGTGGCCTTGAAAACGCCTGTCCTTTCAATGGTTTTCAGAATGAGCGCTCCGCTCCTAAGCGGTAGGTCGGAGGTTCGAATCCCCTCTGGGGTGCCAAAAGACCGCATCCGAGGAAAAGCCTCAGATGCGGTCTTTTTTGTTCCTAAATATGCCCTTCTGGGGTGAAGTTAGTAATGAAGCCACCCCGGATTTCAAAAGTGCCGCTGTCTCCGACGCAAAGCACAGGCTTTCCAGCCATCATTCGATAGCACTGACGAGAGCCGTCGCCGTGTTCCAAGACGACCTCCTCTTCCTGCATCGCTGTCAGTCGCTTGTCAAGAACTCTGCCGCTGATGTTCACCGGCGGCTGATTCATTCTGCGGCTTCGTTTTATCATTATAAACAGAACAAGACCGACAACCAGTGCCAGCATCGCGAAAACCATGACAATGATGAATGTACTTAGTCCCGGTACGTCAAAGAAACTATGATAACTTTTCAATGCAATCACTCTTTACTCCTCCAGAAAATCCCTGTTGTCACAAGTCCCAGTGCGCTCAGGCTGCTCATAACGTAAAAGACAATGCTGAGCGTATTGGACTGTGAAATCTTATTGCGATCACCGCTGATCGTTCCGCCGCCGGTATAGGATTGAACAAACTTGCCGTTTTGGTCGATATAGCCGCTTGTAACTTGCATGCTTTTGTTGGATTCTTTGACTTTTCCGAACACGATTCCCATGACCAGGAAGCAAACGAGCATGATCGCAAGCATTGCCATAACGAGTCTTTTTGTTTTATTCATAATTTAATCTCCCTCCTTTCTGGTGAAGATATCATATCACACAATTTGAAGAATGTCAACTCAAAGCGTGTACAATCACCTTTTCTCCGCGCTGTTCGTGTATGATAATCAGTAATCAAACAATTTGGAGGCAATTATGAAGTTTGGGGATGTGCTTCGTGAACTGCTGGAAGAGCGCGGTGTTACACAAAAGGAGTTGGCAAAGGAACTTTGCCTTGCTGTTTCGACAATCGGAAACTATGCAAACAATCAGCGCGAGCCGGATTATTCCGTTTTGAAACAAATAGCTTCATATTTTCATGTGACCACTGACTATTTGCTGAATTATTCCTGTGAGGGGGCTAATAGCGATCATGATGAAATGCGACTTCTTCACCTTTACCAGTCAATGAACGGTGATGCAAGGCGATTTTTTCTTGATGAAGCTGTGGCACTGGCTAAGTATTTTCCTTCAAACATCAGTTTGATGCACGCCGATACCGGTAATAACACCGGTCTATAAACGCTTGAAAGTTACAAAGAAATAAACTATCACTGCATAGAACCGTCTCTCATGTTCTTTATTCTATCAGAAAAGATTGGTCAATCCGGAATTAATTGCAATAGAAACACAGACGACATACTTGCGTATAAAAATTCATCGCTCATTCATCAATCATTTTGGTTGATGAATGAGCGATGAAGTGTTATAATAGTGTCATGAGGTGATGGTTTTGAAGAACAAAAAACCGCCGTTTGAGATTACGACAGCGATGCTGGAAGAAATCGCGGAGATCGCAGAGCTGGTCGGGCAGGTGAATGCCTCGATGGGCTTGCATACCAATCCCACCCTGCGC
>PITX01000109.1 GCA_017577345.1 Clostridiales bacterium | reverse complement strand
CTCCACGCCGTCAGTGCTGAACCGGTAAGCCCTGCTGTCACCGATGTTGATCACCAGAATCGCCCGCGGATAGATCAGGCAGGCAACCAGTGTGGTTCCCATGCCGGAAAACTCCTCGCTGAGCTGTGCATGCTCAAAAACAGAGATATTGGCAAGCGTAGCCGCGTTGCGAAGAACGCGCTCCGTCTCCTCCGGCGTCTTGTCCGGCGAGAAGGATCGCTTGACCTCCTCGGTGAAGACATCCGTCGCAAGACGGCTGGCAACATTGCCGGATCTTGCGCCGCCCATACCGTCGCACACCACTGCCAAAAGGCAGTCATCGCGCAGAAACTCGGTATGGAAAGAATCCTGATTTTGTTCTCTGACATTTCCCGGATCCGTCAGTCCCCAGACATCCATGGGCTTCACTCCTTCCCCAGTGATTTTTCTCGTTCAAAATTCCTGCGCAGCTGACCGCACGAAGCGTTGATATCGCTCCCCAGTGTTCTTCTTACCGTTGCAGGAATGCCGTTTTCCTCCAGCGTTTGCCGGAATGTACGGACAACCTCCGGAAAGCTCGGCTTGAGCGGACTTTCCGCCACATCGTTGAGCGGAATGAGATTGACATGCGCTGCAATGCCGCGCAGCTTCCGAATTAAGATCTGCGCCATTTCCGGCGTATCGTTTACGCCGCGAATCATGGCATATTCAAATGAAATTCTTCTGCCGGTTTTTTCAAAATACCGCTTACAGGCATCCAGTAAGGTATCAACATTGTACCTGCGGTTGATCGGCATGATCTTGGAGCGTACCTCATCCGTCGGTGCGTGCAGTGAGACGGAAAGGGTCAGCTGTAAATTTTCCTGCGCCAGACGGTCGATCTTATCCGCAATGCCGCAGGTGGAGAGGCTGATATGGCGCATACCGATATTCATGCCCTCCGGCGAATTGACCAGCTCCAAAAAACGAAGCACGGTGTCGTAATTATCCAAAGGCTCGCCGATGCCCATCAGCACAATATTGGAAATCGGCAGACCGGAGTCCATCTGAGCAAAAAGCACCTGATCGAGCATTTCCGACGGGGTCAGACGGCGTACAAGTCCTCCCAGCGTGGAGGCGCAGAACGCACAGCCCATCGGGCATCCGACCTCGGAGGAGATACAGACCGTATTGCCGTGATGATACTGCATGAGGACGCTTTCCACGCAGTTTCCGTCATGCAGACGCCACAGATACTTGATCGTTCCGTCCTTTTGAGAGTGCAGGCATCGCGCAACGGTCGGATAATTCAGTTCGTACTGCCCTGCCAGCTTTTCTCGCAGTGCCTTGGACAGGTTCGTCATTTCATCGAAGCTCCGTGCACCGCGGTGCAGCCATGAATAGACCTGTCCGGCACGGAATTTCGGCTCACCGAGGGCAAGAAGATCGTCCGTCAGCTCGGCAAGCGTCATGGATTTGATGTCCTTCAAGCTTTCCTCCTGAATTTGCAGATAAAGAAGCCGTCCGTGCCGTGGTCGCACGGCAGCAGTGTTGTCATTGCGGCATCTTCAATGCCGGACTGCGCCGGATAATGCACCGTCTCCGCGGAAAAATCGGGGTTGTCCTTCAAAAACTGCTCTGCAACTGCCTCATTTTCCCGCCGCAGCACCGTGCAGGTGCTGTAAATCAGGACACCGCCCGGCTTGACATAGGACGCCTGCTGTGTCAAAATTGCCCGCTGCAGCTCCGGCAGGCGTTCGGTCTGTCCCAGCTCCTTGTAGCGAATATCAGGCTTTTTCCGGATCACGCCGAGTCCGGAGCACGGGACATCTGCCAGCACCGCATCCATTTTGCCCTCCCATTCCGTAACGGGCTGTGAGGCATCCTGCAAACGCATGCTGATGATGGAGATATGCAGACGGCTTGCGCCGTTTTTGATCAGTTTTAATTTATGCGGGTGAATGTCGCAGGAGAACAGCTTGCCCTCATTGTGCATTGCGATCGCGGCGGCAAAGCTCTTTCCGCCCGGTGCGGCACAGCAGTCAAGCACATTCATTCCGCTTTGCAGCTGTGCAGCACTAACTGCCAGCTTCGCGGCGGCATCCTGTGCATAAAACCAGCCGTTTTTATAAGCGTCAAGCTGCTCTAAATTCCCCGTGCCGCTGACGGTAATGCAATCGCCCAGCCACGGATGCCTCTGCGCCTGTGCGCCCTGCTGTTCCAGCGCGTTAAGCACCTGCTGCGTGTCTGAGACAAGGGTATTGACCTGCAGAACGGTCTGCGGGGCTTCATTGTGGCTCTGTAACAGTCGCTCCGTTGTTTCCGCGCCGTACTGCTCTGTAAGCAGGTCTACGAGTGCCTGCGGATGACTGTACTTCGTCGCCATGTCCTCCGGCATCGGTAGCGTGGCTCGCAGCATCGAGCGCAATACCCCGTTCACCAGTCGGGCTGCGGCAGGATTTGCAAGCCGTTTTGCCTGCTCCACCGCCTCATTGACAGCGGCAGAGGCGGGGATTTTATCCATAAAGCGGAGCTGATAGAGCGCAAGGCGCAGGATGTCAAGCACCGCGGGCTGAAGCTTCCCCTTTGTAAATGCGGTGATCCAATAGTCGAGCAGCATCCGGTTTTGCAGTACGCCATAGCAAAGGCGGCTTGCCAGTGCCGCATCTCTGCGTTCCATGCCTGTCAGCAGCTCCTTTAATGCGCCGTCAGACCATGCGCCGCCCTTGCGGCAGGCAATCAGCGCACATACCGCAGCATCTCTCGCCGTCATCGCCATATCAGACGGTGATCGGATGACCGCGGAAATAGTCCGGAGCAGCCATGCGCTTGCCGCCGTCGGCCTGCAAGACGGTGATCGTCAGAACATCACCGCCGCCGACTGCGATCTCCAAGCCTTGCTTTGTCAGTGCAAGGATCGTACCGGGTGCTTTTTCCGTCGTTTTATCGGCAGGACGCACTGCGTAAATCTTGAATCTCGTGCCGTTCAGCTCCGTGGTAGCGACCGGCCACGGATCCAAGCCTCGCACATGGTCAATGATCTCCCTACTCGACTTCGACCAGTCGATCGGGCAAAGCTCCTTTGTCAGCATCGGCGCAAAGGTCGCCTTTTCATGCTCCTGCGGTGTTCCCTTTGCCGTTCCTGCCTCGATAGCGCGGAGCGTGTCGCACAGCAGTATGCTTCCGATCTGTGCCAGACGGTCAAGCAGACTCTGCGCATTCTCAAACTGCTCGATGGGGGTTTTGCGAATTTCGATAATATCGCCGGCATCCATTTCCGCCGACATGAACATCGCCGTCACGCCGGTCTCATCCATGCCGTTCAGAATTGCCCACTGCACGGGTCCCGAGCCGCGAAGCTCCGGCAGGACGCTGGCATGGATATTCACACAGCCGAGGCGCGCAATATCCAGTACCCGCTGCGGCAGGATCTTGCCGTAAGCAACAACGGCGATCACATCCGGCTGCAAAGCGCGAAGCTCCTCGACCACGGCATCGTCCTTAAAGGTCGTAGGCTGAAATACAGGAAGTCCTGCCTCCAGTGCGACCTTCTTGACATCGGACATTTCCAGCTTCATGCCGCGGTTTTTCGGCTTATCCGGCTTTGTATACACGCCGACAAGCTCAAACTGCTCTGCGATCAGCCGGCTTAAACAGGTCGCCGCAATATCCGGCGTGCCCATAAAGACAATTCTCATTCTTCCTCCTGCCTTGCCGCGATCATTTCGTCGATTTCCTCGTCGCTCAGCTTGCGATAGGCGACCTCGGTGTAAACACGACCGTTCAGATGGTCCGTCTCGTGGCAGAGGCAGCGAGCCATCAGCTCCTCGCCCTCGATTTCAAACCAATTCCCGTTGCGATCCTGTGCCTTGGCCTTGACCCAATTGGGACGCTTGACCATCCAGTAGTCGCCCGGCAGACTGAGGCAGCCCTCCATGCCGTCCTGCTCGCCCTTCGTTTCCAGAATTTCGGGGTTGATCAGCTCGACAATGCTATCGCCGGTGTCCATGATAAAGACCCTGCGCAGAATACCCACCTGTGGTGCGGCCAAGCCTGCACCGTTCGCATCAAGCAGTGTTTCTGCCATATCGTCAAGCAGGGTATGCAGTTTTTCGTCAAATTTTGTGACCGGACGGCAGACCTTATGCAAGGCTCTGTCCTCAAAGGTCAGGATTTTTCTCAGTGCCATGGGGATATCTCCTATTCGTTTCGGTTGACATCGGCAAAAATACCGACTCCGTTATTCTGTTTGTCTTTGGAAAACTCCCGCATCAGATGCGCCAATAGCTGACGCAGAGAACGGGTATTCTTACAGCTCAGGGTCAGGCAGCAGCGATAGCTGTAATTGAGCTTTGCCACCTGTGCCGGTGCAGGGCCTAACAGCTGTACCTGCTCCTGTCGGTAAAAATCACTTTCCAACTGCGATTTCAGCATGGCGCGGAAGCGCTGTGCCGCCTGCCAGATGCGCTCTTCCTCCCTGCCGTGGAAGGTCACGGTCAGAAGATCGCGGTACGGCGGACAGCCGCGCAGACTTCTCAGCGGCAGCTCCGTTTCGTAAAAGGTATCGTAATCCTGCTGTGCGGCAAGCGCGATGACCTGATTTTTCGGCGTCATCGTCTGAATGAGCGCACGCCCGTTCTCTGCACCGCGCCCTGCTCTGCCGATGACCTGCGTGATCATGCTGAAGGTCGTTTCCGCAGCGCGGTACGAGCCGACATACAGCGACATATCCGCGTCCAGAACGCCGACCAGCGTTACATTTTCAAAATTCAGTCCCTTTGCGACCATCTGCGTTCCCAGAAGGATCGGAATGTTCTCCTCACGGAAGCGCGTCAGAAGCTTTTCATGCGTATTGACCGCCGAGACTGTGTCCGCATCCATGCGCAAGATCTCGGTATCAGGCAGCAGGTTGTGAAGCTGTTCCTGCACCTTCTGCGTGCCGAATCCGATCTGCTTCAGATGACCGCCGCATTCGGGACAGCGGGCAGGCAATACTTCGGAATGACCGCAGTAGTGGCACATCAGCCGTCCGTTCGCCTTATGGTATGTCAGATTGACCGTACAGCCCGGGCAGGTCGGCACATAGCCGCAT
>PITX01000011.1 GCA_017577345.1 Clostridiales bacterium | reverse complement strand
GGTGTGAATACCGCGGTTTTTCACCCGTATGATCCTTCCGATCTGCAAGCATTTTATCCCAACGACGGGAAACCGATTTTTCTGCATGTCAGCGCAAATTTCAATTCCGAACAGTCGCACTGCAAAGGCGGATACTATCTTATCGCGCTTGCGAAGATGCTTCCGGATGTGCTGTTTCTGGTTGCCGGTCCTCATGAAAATGATATGAAGCTGCCGCCCAATGTTCTGCTGCTGGGCAATATTTCAGATCAAAAAAAGCTTGCGATGCTGTATTCACTGGCAGATGCCACGGTGTTGACGAGCAGGCGCGAGACATTTTCCATGCCGGTAGCGGAAAGCCTCTGCTGCGGCACGCCGGTCGTCGGCTTTCAGGCAGGCGCACCGGAAAGGATCGCGATACCGGAATACAGCGAGTTTGTGCCCTATGGAGCTGTTGATGCGCTTGCAGATGCCTGCAGGCGTGTGAGGCAGAAAAAAGCGGCAGAAGAAATAGCTGAAAAGGCAAGGAAAAAATTTGACCGTGAACGGATGACGGAGGAATATTTGCACATCTATGAAATACTTAAAGGAAAAGAGTAACGCAGCAGAAAGACTGAATTGGTACATTATCTGCGAGAGTGTTCTGTGCGGTATTATTGTTCTGTCGATCATACTCGGCCAGAATGCGTTCACAAGTTTTCTGCTAATACTCTCTTTCGTTGTGATACTGATGCATTTCGGCAAGCTGCTCTTACATGGCTTCACAAGAATAATGATTTTTTGTATCTATCTGATGATCATTTCATTGGTGATGGTCTGTATTTCAACATTAAAATTTGAAGCCGTTTTTAGCTTTTATTACCTGAAGGAATATATCATTTTTGCCAGTGCAATCGTATATTTGTGTATTGCATCGGAGGAAAAGATCAATCGCCGGACAACAGGATTTCTTCTGAAGTCCGATCTGATTGTCGGCTGTATTTACCCTATCGCATATTTTACACTTCCGGATCCGAGTACAACGGTCGGTCTGCAAATGAATTTCACCAATACCAATCTGACGGGTATGTGGATTTTACAGTCTGTTCTGCTTGCTTTTATCTGCTTTCCGGTCTTGAAAGGCGGATGGCGTTTTCTGGCCGCTGCAACGGGCATATTCAATATTTATTTAGTCTATCTCACAAATGCGAGAAATGCATATGTTGCTTTTGCACTGTTCCTTGTTCTTTATCTGTGGAACTTGCTGAAGAAAAAACCAAGGTATTCCAAAGCGTTTGTTGCTGTACTGGTTCTGTTGCCGCTTATTTTTGTGCCGCTGTATTTTTGGCTGATCTATCCGATCTCCGAAAAGGGCTGGCTGGACTTTTTGGTTTCCGAAGGCAAACCGCTCAGCTCCCGTATGAAGATCTGGAGCAGAGTCTTTGACTGCCTGAACATGAAGAACAGTTGGGTTTCCGGAAACTATCCGTATTTGCATGGCAATATGCATAATCTTTATATGGTCGTCCTCGGCTCCTATGGGTCGCTGACGCTCGGCGGAGTGATTGCTTATCTGATCTATATTACCGTTGAAGTCAATAAGAAATCCGACGGAGCGTTCAACAGATTATGCCTGGCAACATTTTTTGCCGGACTGTTTCTCGGAATCGGTGAGGGAGCTTTCTTTTCCGGCGGTGTCGGACTGAATCTTGCGATAACCTCTTTTCTGCTGATGGCGAACGGCGACGCTTGTGAACCGATGCTTGGATGCAGGAAACATGAGCCAAAGAAGAGCAAGTATATTCTAAAATGAGAGAAGGACTCCCAAATGCAGGGAAAAGAAAATTTCTCCGTTGTTTTGCTTACCAACTGGTATAATCAGCACCAATCTGCGTTGGCGGAGGCATTGTACCGGATGATCGGCGATCGGTTTACTTTTATTGCAACGGAACACAGCAAAACGATCAAAACGATCGGGGTGGATTTTTCTGTGCCATTTTTACGGATGATGCCTGCAGAAGGGGAGCAGTACAATGCCTGTAGGAATCTGATCAACTGTGCAGATGTGGTGATTATCGGTATGGCACCGGATCGGCTGATTACGGATCGGCTAAAGGCGGGGAAGCTGACCTTTCGGGCTTCGGAACGGTTCTATAAGGAAAAGCCGACCCTTTGGAATTATCCGCATCATCTTGCAGGCGCATGGCGACACCATCGCCGTTTTCTGCACTATCCCCTATATATGCTGTGTGCCAGCGCGTATACGGCTGCTGATTGCAAAAGATTCGGCAGCTACCGGAACAAAACATACCAATGGGGCTATTTCCCAATGGTAAAAGAGTATCCTGATATTGACGCGATTGTAAAAGGAAAGAAGCATAATCAGATCGTCTGGTGTGGCAATATAATCGAATGGAAGCATCCGAAAAAACCCATTCTGGTCGCAAAGCGTCTTGCATCGGAGCATATTGATTTTGAGCTTACGATGATCGGTACGGGCGCATTGCTTCCGCAGATGCAAAGAATGATAGCGGAAAACGGACTTTCCGAGCGTGTGTCTCTGTTGGGGACCATGCCGAACACGGATGTGCGCCGCCATATGGACAGGCCAGGTGTTTCCTGTTTACCTCTGATCGCCGCGAAGGCTGGGACGCAGTGCTGAACGAAGCCATGAACAGCGGATGTGCAGTGGTTGCCGGTCATGAGATCGGTTCTGTTCCGTATTTGATTAAGCACAGAGAAAACGGTCTGATTTATCGCGATGACGATTTTAATGACCTGTATGAAAAGACAAAATGGGTACTGGAACATCCGGATGCCTGCGAAGCGATGGGCAGGCAGGCGTATTATACGATGGTCATGGGCGTTCCGACCCGACTGATACGGGAGCTTCCGATATGAATTTCCAGGGGATATTGAAAAACAGAGTTACGCAGAACGCCGGATGGCTGATCGGCGGGAAGATCGCGCAGATGGCGGTCAATTTTGCGGTCGGTCCGTTGACTGCACGGTATCTCGGTCCCTCCGGCTACGGGCTGATCAACTATGCTGCGGCTTATGTTGCATTCTTCGGAGCGATCAGCGGTCTGGGCATCAACAGCGTGATCCTGAAGGAGCTGATCGACCGTCCGAAGGAACACGGAACGGTTTTGGGTTCCGCACTGTTGCTGAGGGCAATCGCGAGTGTCCTGTCCGCGCTCACGCTCTGCGGCGTAATCCTGATCGTCGATGCCGGAGAAACTGTCACGATCCTTGTGGTCATATTGAGTTCTGCGGCACTATTATTCCAGATATTTGATACGATCGCTTACTGGTTTCATGCACAGCTTCATTCAAAAACTGCCGCGATCTCTTCGTTTTTTGCCTTTCTCATAACTTCTGCATATAAAGTATATCTGCTTGCAACTGGAAAGAGCGTCATTTATTTTGCTGCCGCGACAAGCATTGATTACCTGTTTTTAGGGCTGTTCCTCTTCATTGCATACCGCCTGAACAGAGGAGAAAAGTTTCGCTTTTCCTTGGAATATGCGAGGCAGATTTTGAAAAAAAGCATTCATTTTGTTTTGCCTGCACTGATGATATGCATCTATGCGCAGACAGACAAGCTGATGCTCAAGCAGATGCTCAGCGAGGCAGAGGTGGGGTATTATTCGACGGCGGTCTCTGTTTGTACCGTATGGTGCTTTATACTTACTGCTATCATTGATTCGGTCAACCCTACCATCATGGAAGCGCACAAAAGCGACCGCGAGATATTTGAGCGAAAAAACAGGCAGCTATATGCGATCACATTTTATACCTGCATCATTGCAGCACTGCTGTATACGCTGTTTGCAGAGCCGATGATCCGAATTCTCTATAGTGAGGCGTATATGCCGGCAGTGGCACCGCTCAGAGTAATTACCTGGTACACGGCGTTTTCTTATCTCGGTGGTGCACGCGGCGCGTGGATCGTCTGCGAGAACTGCCAGAAGTATCTCATCATTATTTACGCTGCTGCGGCGCTTGCCAATGTCTGCCTGAATTATCTGCTGATCCCTCTGTGGGGAACAGTAGGTGCGGCGGCAGCTTCGCTGACTGCGCAGTTGATCACAGCATTGGTTATGCCTGCACTGATCCGCCCGATGCGGAGGAATACAAAGCTGATGCTGCAGGCATTTGCACTGAAAGATGTATTCAAAAAAAGATCGTCAGAAAAAGAGTGATAGAGATGTTTAACAATAAAACCTTACTGATCACGGGCGGCACGGGCAGCTTCGGCAACGCCGTACTGAACCGCTTCCTGAGAACGGATATTGCAGAGATCCGGATTTTTTCACGAGATGAAAAAAAGCAGGATGATATGCGGCATGAATATCTTGCAAAGATGCCGGAATACAGTGATAAGATCAAATTCTTCATCGGAGATGTACGCGACCTTTCCAGTGTAAAGGGTGCGATGTACGGTGTGGACTATGTTTTCCATGCCGCGGCATTGAAGCAGGTACCGTCGTGCGAGTTTTTTCCGCTGGAGGCTGTCAGGACGAATGTATTCGGGACGGAGAATGTGCTTTCCGCTGCGATCGAATCCGGTGTGCAGAGCGTTATCTGCCTTTCTACGGATAAGGCTGCCTATCCGGTCAATGCGATGGGTATCAGCAAGGCGATGATGGAAAAGGTCGTCGTGGCGAAAAGCAAAGCAGCAAAGAATACGAGGATCTGCTGCACGCGCTACGGTAATGTGCTTTGCTCCAGAGGGTCTGTTGTTCCGCTGTGGATCGAACAGATCCGTGAGGGGAAGCCGCTGACGCTTACCGATCCGGAGATGACAAGATTTATCATGACGCTGGATGAAGCGGTCGATCTGGTCCTCTACGCCTTCACGCACGGGCAGCCCGGTGACATACTGGTACAGAAGGCACCGGCGTGTACGATCGCGGTTCTGGCGCAGGCGGTAAATGAGCTGTTTGGCGGTACTTCGCCGATCCGCGTGATCGGAACGCGTCACGGTGAAAAGAAATATGAGACACTGCTGACCAATGAAGAATGTGCCTGCGCGGAGGATATGGGGGAGTTTTTCCGTGTTCCGTGTGACAAACGCGATCTCAACTATGATAAGTATTATTCACAGGGAAATGTCCGCAGGAACAACATGGAGGAATTTAATTCCTCCAACACGAGACTTCTATCGGCGGAAGAGGTAAAAAGAATCCTGACAGAACTGCCGTATATTCAGGAGCAGATGAAATAAGGGATGAATCAATATGCTGAATGAAAAACAAAGAGGTGTGATCGCCCTGCTGCGCAGTGCATTGACGGGGCAGGCGGAAATATTGCCGCAGGGTTTTTCCATGGAGCAGGTAATGCCGGAGATCAGACGGCAGCACCTTTCGGTAATTGCATATTGCGGTGCGGTCACCTGCGGTATTTCTCCTGAAACGCCTGCTGTGCAGGAACTGCTATCGGATGTCGGAAAGCATATTTCCATCAGCGAAGGTCAGATGACAGAGCTGAAAATGCTGGAGGACGCCTTTGAAGCGGCAGGAGTCGACTATATGCTGCTGAAGGGTGCAGTTATGAAATCGCTGTATCCCAGACCGGAGATGCGCGCTATGTCCGATGCGGATATTCTGATCCGCGTCGAACAGCAGGAGCTGATTGCCGAGACCATGAAGAAGCTTGGCTTTGAGAAGGGCATTGAAAGCGATCATGAACTGAACTGGACAAAGCCCTCCCTGCATGTGGAGCTTCATAAGCGACCCATGCCCTCCTACAACAAACGGTTTTACGCCTATTACGGTAACGGCTGGGACAGAGGAAAGCCTTCGAAAGATGCAAAGCACCGGTATGAAATGAGCTGGGAAGACTTCTTTATTTTCCTGTTCTCACACTTCACAAAGCATTTCCGCGACGGCGGAATCGGGCTCCTGCAGCTTTGCGACCTTCAGCTTTATCGGGATAAATACAGCATGAATGAAGCATATATCCTGAAAGAGATGAAAAAACTGCATTTGGACGTTTTCTATAAAAATGTCATGGAAGCACTGAATGTGGTGTTCTGCGGTGCGGAGGAACAGGATGCTGCTGATGTGATTTTACAGGTCATTTTTTCCAGCGGAGCTTACGGAACGAAGCAGCAGCAGCGGATATCCTGGGCTGTCAGGCATACAGAAAAGACAGACAGTGTGAAAAAAGTGAAACGCCGGATGCTGCTGGAGCTTGTTTTCCTGCCGTATTGGAGAATGTGCCTGAAGTATCCGTTTTTACGGAAGCTTCCGTTTTTACTGCCGATCATGTGGGTGGTGCGCTGGATTGATACGCTTCTGTTCCGAAGAAAAAAGATCCGGCAGGAGACGGAGCTTCTGCGGCGGATGACACCGGACGAAATATCGGAGTATCAGTGCCGCCTGAGCTATGTCGGACTGGAGCTCAACAAGAAGGAGTAAGTGCATGAACATACTCGTGACCGGAGCAAAGGGCTTTGTCGGGAAGAACCTTTGCACGACTCTGCGGAATATTGCCGCGGGGAAGGATCGCTCTTTTGGTATTCCCACGGATATTACAGTATATGAATTTGATATTGATACCGCGCCGGAGTGTCTGGAGGCATGGTGCCGCGACTGTGATTTTGTTTTTCATCTTGCAGGCGTGAACCGCCCGAAGGAAATCTCCGAATTCATGGAGGGGAATTTCGGCTTTACCGATACGCTGCTGAAGCATCTGGAGAGGCATGGAAACAACTGCCCGATCATGATCAGTTCCTCTGTGCAGGCAGGATTGGACAACCCCTACGGAAAAAGTAAGCTGGCAGGGGAGAAGCTGATGCGCGAGTACAGTGCACGCACCGGTGCCAAGACGCTGATTTATCGCTTCCCGAATCTGTTCGGCAAGTGGTGCAGACCGAATTACAATTCCGTGATCGCCACCTTCTGCCATCATGTTGCAAACGGGCTTTCCATTCAGATCAATGATCCGAGCGCAGAGTTTTCCTTTGCTTATGTTGACGATGTTGTGGCAGAACTGATCGGTGCGCTGCAGGGGAAGGAGCACCGTGACGGTGCTTTCTGCTGCGTTCCCATTTGCTACAAAGCGACCGTCGGGCGGCTTGCAGACTTGATTCTCGGTTTTCGTGCGACCCGGAGCGATCTCAGCGTCCCCGATCTGTCAGACCCATTTACGGCGAAGCTCTATGCGACCTATCTTTCCTATTTACCGGAGCGGGAATTTTCCTATCCCCTCGTCCGACATACGGATGAGCGGGGCAGCTTCACGGAGATTTTGCGGACAGCAGACCGCGGACAGTTCAGCGTGAATATTTCCAAACCCGGCATTACGAAGGGAAACCACTGGCACCATACGAAAAATGAGAAATTCCTTGTTGTAAGCGGGCAGGGTGTGATCCGTTTCCGGAAAATCGACAGGGAGGAGATCATCGAATACCATGTCAGCGGAGAAAAACCGGAGGTTGTGGATATTCCGACGGGATACACGCACAATATTGAAAACTTAGGCGACACAGATATGGTGACATTCATGTGGGCGAGTGAGTGCTTTGATCCGGAAAAACCGGACACCTATTTGCTGGAGGTATGAGATGGGAAAACTGAAACTGATGACGATCATCGGCACGCGCCCGGAAATCATCCGCCTGTCTGCAGTGATCAAAAAATGCGACATATATTTTGACCAGATTCTTGTTCATACCGGTCAGAACTACGATTATGAATTAAACCAAGTCTTCTTTGAGGGCCTTGGACTTCGCGCACCGGATTTCTATCTGGATGCGGTGGGGAAGGATCTGGGCGAGACGATCGGCAACATCATCGCAAAGTCCTATGCGCTGATGGTTGAAAAGAAGCCGGATGCGCTGCTGATCCTCGGGGATACCAATTCGTGTCTGTCCGCGATCTCCGCCAAGCGGCTGCATATTCCGATCTTCCACATGGAAGCAGGCAACCGCTGCTTTGACGAATGTCTGCCGGAGGAGACCAATCGCAGAATTGTCGATCATATCTCCGATGTCAACCTCTGCTATTCCGAGCACG
The DNA here is from genome assembly GCA_017577345.1 of Clostridiales bacterium. Taxonomy (GTDB): domain Bacteria; phylum Bacillota; class Clostridia; order Oscillospirales; family Oscillospiraceae; genus JAZOXB01. The sequence continues at coordinate 5,956 of PITX01000011.1, read as the reverse complement.
CCCGCAGGTATCTGAATGCGGAAGGTACGGCAAAAGAGCGCACCTATGTGACGGGTTCTCCGATGGCGGAGGTGCTGAAAGAAAATCTCCCAAAGATCGAAGCATCGGATGTGTTGGAGCGTCTGGGGCTGGAAAAGGGAAAGTACATCCTCCTTTCTGCACACCGCGAGGAAAATATCGACACCGAGGAGAATTTCTTCTCCCTGATGAATGCGGTCAATGCGCTGGCACAGCGGTATGATATGCCGATCCTGTATTCTTGCCATCCGCGCAGCGCAAAATATATCGCGCAGCGCAATTTTGTGTTTGACCCGCGCGTCAGGCAAAACAAACCGCTCGGCTTCCACGATTACAATCACCTGCAGATGAATGCATTTGCCGTTGTATCCGACAGCGGCACGCTGCCGGAGGAATCCAGCTTCTTCCTGTCTGAAGGGAAGCCGTTCCCGGCGGTCTGCATCCGGACAAGCACCGAGCGTCCGGAAGCAATGGACAAGGGCAATTTCGTCCTTGCGGGCATTACGACCGATCAGGTCCTGCAGGCGGTGGAAACCGCAGTTGCACTGAATGAAAACGGCGATTTCGGTATCCCAACGCCGGATTATACCGACCTGAATGTTTCCACCAAGGTCGTAAAGCTGATCCAGTCCTACACGGGCATTGTCAACCGGATGGTCTGGCGAAAAAAAGAAACGGAGGTATAAATGAAAAGTCCGCGTTATTATGTCAGCAGGAAAAATCCTCTGACATGGTTTGCCGTACTGTTGGCAGTCGGCTCTGCCGCATTACAGATCCTTGCGCTTTGCTTTGGACTGAAGCTTTCTGCGGTGAATTTCTGTTTTCAGAAGATTTTGCCGATCTGGACGGCACTCGGCTTTGCTTTTGTCCTTGCCGTGCGTGGGACTAAGGAGCTGTACCGCTCGACCAAACCGGTATTCTGGGCATGTGTCTACTTTGGGCAGATCGCGTTGGACTGGCACTTGCAGCTCACCGCAGAACCTACTGCCGCAGATGCTTTGGGCGGCGGCTACGCACTGTTCGGCTTCAAGCGTTATGTGATCGTCTGCTGGTTGGTCTATCTGGCGTTTTACCTGCTCTACCGTTTCTTTATGACGGGGCATTTTAAGCGTCTGCCGCTGCTGCAGATCATTACGCTGCTGCCGTTTGCGGTACTGACCTATGATTTCTTTATGTCGCGCTCTGTGCTGGAAACCTACGATGTGCTGAACAAGCTTGCCAATGTCCTGTTGGTCGGCGCACTGTTTGTTGCATCGCTTGCCATGCGCCGGTTTACGGACGGAAAATATCATCCGACCTGGGGCGATCGCAGCGACGGACGCAGGCTCCGCTCGATCGACGGAATGTCTGTGGTGGCAAATTATATCATGCCGAACCGAAACGGTGCATCCAATTCTGTTCGGGATAAGATCGAGATTACCAATATCGAACGCTATATTCACAGAAAACGCGCCGCCGGCATGGAAAACTTCGGTATTACCCATGTCATCCTTGCCGCCTATGTGCGCTGCATTGCAAAATATCCCGGCTGCAACCGTTTCCTTTCCGGTCAGCGTGTCTATCAGCGCGATGAGGACATCCAGTTTACCATGGCAATGAAGAAGGATATGCGTACGGATGGCGATGAGACGATGATCAAGCTCCATCTGACGCAGACGGATACGGCAAAGGAAGTATACGAAAAATTTAACAAGGTCTATGAGGAAGTCAAGAATACACCGCTTGACAGCAGCTTTGATGCGGTCGCCGGCGCACTGGCAAGCCTGCCCGGACTGCTGCTGAAATTTGTGGTCTGGGTGCTGAAGGCCATGGACTATTTTGGAAAGATACCGAAGGCATTGCTTGAGGTCAGCCCGTTCCACGCATCCGTGATCTTTACCTCCATGGGTTCTCTGGGGATCCCACCGATCATCCATCACCTGTATGACTTCGGCAATCTGCCCGTATTTATCGCATTCGGCAGAAAGTACCGCAAGCAGGAGATCGACGCGGACGGAAATGTTGTCACCAGACGCTATGTGGATTATGTGATGAACTGCGACGAAAGAACGGTAGACGGCTTCTACTATGCGACGGTCCTGAAGTATTTTAACAAGCTCCTGCGCAATCCGGAGGTGCTGGATGATCCGCCGGAGGAAGTCGTCATGGATATTGACTGATTGCAGCAAAGGCGAAAGAGAGAAAACAAATGGAACAGAACAGAAATAACGAAAACAGAAAAGCCTTTGATTTTGATGAGGAATGGGATGTAGAGAAAATCCTGCAGGAGCGTTGGGAGAAGGAGCAGGGGCGTGCGCTTCCGCAGGAGCCCGAGCGTGTCATTCCGCAGGTGCCGGTTCAGCCGGAGTATCAACCGATGCCCGAACAGCCGGAGCATCCGCAGCGTGCGCCGAGAGCGACGAATGCGAACAGAAAGAAGAAAAGCCGGGTCAACTTGCGCGGCTGGGCTATCGTCATCGGTGGTGCAGTTCTGATTCTTGCGCTTCTGATCGGGCTGATCTGTCTGATCGTCAACGCAGTCGGCGGCTCGGATGAGCCGGACAAAGCCGTTGAGATGACGGAGGCAACGGAGGAGACCCTGCCTCGGGAGGAACGCATTGCGGATATTCTGAACAGAGCGGATTTTGTTGCAGCGGGCTATGACTATGATGCTGCCATCGCCATTCTGAAAGAATACGGTGCGGACTGGCAGGCACAGTCGGAGCTTTCCTCCGCCAACGACCGCTATCTTGCCGAGCAGGCAAAGCTTGTGCGCTACGAGGATACCACGCAGATCACGCATATTTTCTTCCACAGCCTCATCGTGGATACCGACCGCGCTTTTGACGGTGACGATAAGGAAACCGGCTACAATCAGTACATGGCGACCGTAACGGAGTTTAACCGCATTTTGGAAGAGCTCTATAAACGCGACTTTGTTCTTGTTCGCATCCACGATATTGTCAAGGTCGAAAAGGATGAGACGGGCAAAGAGGTTTACAAGCAGGGCGATATTTATCTTCCGCCCGGCAAACAGCCAATCGTGATATCGCAGGACGATGTGAATTTCTATGAGTACATGGTAGACGGCGACGGAGACCGTGAGCCGGATGCCTTGGGTGACGGCTTTGCCAACCGCATCGTCATCGGCGCGGACGGCTATCCGACCTGCGAATACATCACCGCGGACAATCAGAAGCTGCAGGGCGACTATGATATGGCACCGATTCTGGAGAGCTTCGTGCAGAAACACCCGGACTTCTCCTACCGCGGTGCAAGAGGCATTCTGGCACTGACCGGCTACGAGGGTGTTTTCGGCTATAAGACGCATCCGCAGTGGAAGGATATCCTCGGAGAGAAAGCGTACAATGAGGAAGTGCAGAAGGCAAGAGAGGTAACCAAATGCCTGAAGGAACATGGCTGGGAGATCGCCTGCCACAGTTACGCACATTTCGGCTACGGCTATAACAGTGCCGAGGACATTTGCGCCGATGTACAGAAGTGGGAGGATCAGGTACAGCCGATCGTCGGCGATTCTGATATTTTCATCTATCCGTACGGCAGCGATATTGCCGGTATCGAAGCCTACGAGGGTGCGAAGTACGAAGCTATGTATCAGGCGGGCTATCGCTTCTTCTGCAATGTGGACGGCTCCACACCTTACTGGGTACAGATCCACGATGACTATGTCCGTCAGGGACGCAGAAACATCGACGGTTACCGTATGTTCTGGGGACCGGAGCTGCTGGACGATCTGTTCAATGTGGACGAGATCTGGGACAAAGCAAGGCCGGAGACCGTACCGTCGATCGTGTAAACATATGAAATCACCTCTGTGCAGGCGATGCTCTGCACAGAGGTGATTTTTGTCGCATTACCGAGAAATAATGTTTGACTGTACGGAAATATCTGCTAATATAGTAATTGCTTGCGAATAGCAGCAGAAAGATAGATAATAGGTAAAAGGAATGAAGTTGTTTTTTAATTTTCTGACCCTGCTCGGCGGACTTGCCATGTTCCTGTACGGTATGCGAATGATGGGAGACGGCCTGAAGGAAAGCTCATCCGGCACACTGAAACGCGCATTGGAGAAGCTTACAAATCACCCGGTCAAAGCTTTTTTGCTGGGTGTAGTTTCAACAGCAGTCATTCAGTCCTCCACGGCTACTATCGTGATCACATCGGGACTTGTTGGCGCGGGCATTATTACCCTGCGGCAGTCACTGGGTATCATCATCGGCGCCAATGTCGGAACGACCGTGACCGGTCAGATCATCCGTCTGCTGGATCTCAACACCTCCGGTGCATCTATCCTGGAGATTTTCAAGCCCTCCTCGCTGGCACCGATCGCTTTGATTTTCGGCATCGTTCTGATCATGTTCGTCAAGTCCAAGAGCTCGGATAAAATCGGCAGGATCAGCATCGGCTTCGGTATCCTGTTCATGGGACTTCTGACGATGACGGATGCGGTCAGTATTCTGACCAAGACGGGGCTGATCGACTCCCTGTTTTCCAGACTGGGCGAAACACCCGTGCTTGGCTATCTTATCGGCGTTGCCGTGTCCTTTATGCTGCAAAGCTCCTCTGCAACGATCGGTATCCTGCAGGCGTTCTCCACTTCGGGTCTCCTGCACTTTAACGAGATCTACGCGGTTCTGGTCGGTATTTACCTCGGCGACTGTGTTACCACTGCCATCGTCTGCAATATCGGTGCCAAACCGGAAGCAAAGCGTGTCGGCATCGTCAATATTCTTTTTAATCTCAGTGAAACAGCGGTCATTCTGCTGGGCGTGATCGTCATTCACAAGACAGGTCTTCTTGACAGCATCTGGGATCAGCCGATCTTCTCCGGCGGCATTGCGAATACCAACACCGTCTTCAACCTATCCTGCGCAGTTCTGCTGTTTCCGCTGCTGCCCGTCTATGAGAAGCTCAGCCGCAGGATCATTAAGGATATTCCGCAGCAGAGCAATGTGCAGGGGCGTGACGAGCTGCTTTCCACGCTCACTCCGGTATTTTTCAGCACGCCGGCACTTGCGTTCGGACGCAGCTATGAAGTGCTGACGGAAATGCTCCGGCTTGCAAAGCTCAATATTAACCGCGCCTTTGATGTGGTCGCGAAATATGATGCGAAGACGGTCAGGCTCATTGAGGAGACAGAGGATGATATCGACATCATGGAAGACCGCGTCAGCAATTATCTGGTGCAGCTTTCCGCTCATATTTCCGACCCGCTGCATATTGAAATTATGAATCACTACTGCTCCGTTGTCACGGAGTTTGAGCGTCTGGGTGACCATGCGATGAACATCGCGGAGGTCGGTACGGCACTGCATGAACGCAATACAGCATTCTCTGCGGAAGCACTGGAGGAGCTGAAGGTCGTGCGCGAGCTGATCAATCGAATTCTGGACTACGGCGATCAGGCATTCCGTAAGCGTGACGAAGCGGCTGCAAGACACATTGAGCCGTTGGAGGAGGTCGTGGATGATATGGTCAATGCGCTGAAGGACAATCATCTGGACCGTCTGCGCGAGGGTACCTGCTCCATCTTCACCGGTACGGAGTTCCTGAATATGCTTTCCGATGTGGAGCGAATTTCAGATATCTGCTCCAATATCGGCGTTGCGACCGTGGCAAGAACACAGCCGGAGCTGAAGCATCAGGTGCATGACTATGTTTCAACGCTTCATGCGGGACATAACGAAGATTTCAACCGAGAATATCAGCAGGCGCATGACCGCTACTTCAAGCTCTTGGCTGACGCAGAGGAGAAAGTGAAATAGATTCTGAAATATGCACCCCATTTCCTTTTGTGGGAAATGGGGTGCATCAGCGTGTCGAAAAACCCTTTTCGACACGCTGACAGGCTGTCAAAAAGTTCGGAAGACAGGACGTTTGCGAGCGCCGCCAGTGGCGGAAACAGCGAGCAAAAAGGAGTGGCAGCGGTCGAAAAAAT
>PITX01000108.1 GCA_017577345.1 Clostridiales bacterium | reverse complement strand
CCTTTGCGCTGCTGCCGCTGTTGGTGGCAGGCACGGTCTGCCTCCTGCGCGACGGCAAATTCCGTCTGTATGTGATCGCACTGGCACTCTCCCTTTGGTGCAATTATTATATCGCCTATTTCAGCTGCATTTTTGTTCTTCTGTCATTTATCGTCTATTGCATTGTCTGCTGGCAGGGCTTCCTGAACTTTCTGCGGCGTTTTCTGCGTATCGGCATCTGCACCCTGCTCGGCTTCGGGCTTGCCGCTGCCATCCTGCTTCCGACACTCAAGGCGATGGAAATCACATATTCCGCCAAGAGTAATGATGTTGCATTCTTCGGTATGAACATTGCGACCGGCGTCAGCGGTACCGTTCCGGAGGGACAGAGTCTGCTCGGTTTCCTGTGGAAGGAGACGCTTCCCGGTCTGTGGGAGGCATCCAAAAAGATTTTTACAAATCTGATGCCCATTCCCTCGATCACCAAGATGGAGGGTCTGCCGAATGTATACTGCGGCTTCTCCGCGCTGATCCTGTCGCTCTATTTCTGCTGCTGCAGAAAGATCAGACTGCGTGAAAAGCTCTGCAATGTGTTCCTGCTGCTGTTTTTGCTGCTGAGCTTTATATTCCGCTATCTGGACTATATCTGGCACGGCTTCCATTTCCCCAATATGCTGCCATACCGGTTCAGCTTCCTGTTCAGCTTTGTCACGATCTGCATGGCGTACCGCGCCTATACGCTGATGGACGAGTTCAAAACATGGTACCTGTTCATTATCGTGCCGATTGGCGGACTGCTGATCTGGAACGCCTACGGTGCGGAGGAGATCGGGCTGAAATCCCTCGTGGCTGCAGTCCTTGTTCTCGGCGGAATGGTCGCTTTTTTCCTCGTCTACGGAAAGACCCGGATGCGCCGGACACTTTCCTCTGCAATTCTGATGGCGGTGATTGCCTGCGAGATGATCTCCTGTTTCAGCTTCGGTGTCCGTAAGGTGTCGGTCACCACGCGCACCGGCTATCCGAAGGACGGCGAGGCAGTACAGCTTCTTCTGGAGAAGATCGAGGAGCAGGAGAAAGGAAAAACCACCTTCTGGCGCACAGAGGCGACCAATACGCACACGCTGAATGACGGCGCACTCAACGGTTACAACGGCGTTTCTATCTTCACCTCGTCTGCAAATGTCAATTTCAACCGCTTTTCCCGCTCTCTCGGCACATCGTCCTGGCCGGGAAGCAACCGATTTGTCTATTACGAGTCCTCACCGTTTGTCAACGCAATGTGCGGCATCAAGTATCTGCTTGACCGCGACGGGCAGTACCGCGATACGCAGTATAACACGCTGATCGCAACGGAAGGCAGCACCAACCTTCTGCGCAATGACTATTTCATTTCTCTCGGCTTCATGGCAGACAGCCAACTGGCTGATTTTGTGGCGGAGGAGGAAAAATATAATCCGATCTGGGAGCAGAACGATATATTCCGCCTTGCGACCGGACTGCAGGAGCCGCTGTATACGCCGTTGCCTTATGAGCAATTGATCGCCTCGGATGAAAACAGCACGATCGAGGCAAGCGGCACGAGCGGGACACAGTATTCCTATAACTGTGTGAATGCATCGGAGCGTTCCAGCTACAGCGTGATCTACCGTGCACCGGTAGACGGTCTGTACTGCGCAACAACGAAGTTTACCGGTGTCAACAATGTGTCTGCTTATCACAACGGCGAGTACCTTTTTGAACGCAACATCAAGGCACGCAGTATGTTCAGTCTCGGCTGGTTTGCAGCGGGTGATGAAATCAAGCTGGTCTATTTCATTGATGCCGGTGGGCAGGGCACCTTCTCGGCAGATGTCGAGCTGATGAACGACAGCGTTTTCCGGCGCGGTCATGCGGAGCTTGCCGATGAGCCGTGGGAGCTCACAAAGGTCACGGACACCACGCTGACCGGCATCATTACAGCGCGGCAGGATGGCTTGTTCTATACCTCCGTCCCGTATGAGCCGGGCTGGACAGCAACGGTGGACGGCGAAGAGGTGGAGCTTGCGGCTACCTTTGATCCGTCAAATCCCTCCGTCAAGCTGACGGATGCCGTGGTCTCGTTCCCGCTCAGTGCGGGAACGCACGCGATCACTCTGCACTACAGCGCACCGGGTCTGACGACCGGCTGGCTGATCAGTGCGTCAGCACTGCTCCTGTTCGGCGGACTGCTCTATCTGCGACGGAAAGAGTATACGCTTTTCCCTGATCCGGAGGAAGAATAAAATGAAAGAGCAGCGGGCTTCACACAAGCCCGCTGCTCAGACTGTCAAAAAAGTCCGTAACCGTCAAAATGAAGAATAGCATTAGGATACCTGTCATTGCGAGCCGATGAAATCGGCTCGCAATGACACGACATATGTGTGCCGCACTTTTGTCCTCCCCTGCTAAGGGGAGGGGAACCGCGAAGCGGTGGAGGGGTTCTCCCTCCGTAATTCAAAATCATTTTCCAATTCGCAGAATTAGAAAAAACATCACTTATTTACTAATGAAATCCCCCGTCACGGCTTGCGCCGTGACACCCCCTTCAGCAAGGGGGACAAGAGATGAAATCTTCCGTCACGGCTTACGCCGTGCCACCCCCTTTAGCAAGGGGGACAAAAGACGGAATCCCCCGTCACGGCTTGCGCCGTGCCACCCCCTTCAGCAAGGGGGACAAGAGACGGGAAACCCCGTCACAGCTTGCGAATTTTGCGGCAGCCCCTTTTCCTTATACATGGATCGGTACTTTACTGCTGACGGAATATTCCGTCACGACGAGCACTGTTTCGCCGTCGATCTGCAAAGCGGTCGGACGGTCAAATTTCACCGTAATATCGTGTCCGGTCAGTGTCTGACACATCTCGGTGTGCTTGATATGTTCTCCCTTAAAAATGGACGGGAAGACGATCAGCGTTTTCAGCTTGCCCGAGCCGTAGAGGAGAGAAACCGTGACCGTGCGCTCGGCATTCCTGCGATCCTGCTGCGGAGCGATCATCATGCCGCCGCCATAAAAACGACCGTGCATCGTCGGCGCAAGCCAGACCTTTTTGAAATGATGCTCCTTGCCGTCAACGATCAAAGTCGCGTTTGCCGGCTTGAAGTGGAAAAGAAGTCCCTTGATGGCGATCGCGGCATAATTGACCGGCTTGCCCGATTTTTTCTTCAATTTGTCGCCGACCTCACAGCAGTAGCCGTCAATGCCGTAGCCGACGCCGTTGAGGAAACGGTAGTTCCTGCCCTTGACCGTGACCGTCGGCAGGTCGCAGAGGTATTTCTTGATGGAGAAGGGCGGCTGACCGACCTTTTTCCCCAGATCGGTCAGAAAATCGTTTCCCGTTCCGACGGCGTAATACAGGATGTCGTTTTGGATGTCCAGCCCTTCTGTTTCGTTGATGAAACGGTTGATCGTGCCGTCACCGCCGGTCAGGATCACACCGTCATCGGGTGATATTCCGCCGAAGAAGGAAGCGTAGCTGCCCAACTTCGTCATGTCATGGAATACCAGATCGCCGCCATCCATATGCAATTGTTTCGCTTCTTCCTCGCAGGTGCCGTTTCCGGCATAAGGATTGAACAGAACATGATAAATCATACGATGCACCTTCCGTAAATATTTCCTCTATTATACACCCTGTCGATTTTTGTTGCAACAGGTTTTTTCATTCATGCAACTTTGGATTGACAGCGAGAAAGCGGAACATTATACTGAAAATGAGGTGAGAGTATGGACAAAGACACCCTGCGGCGTGAAATGACACAGAAAAAACAGGCGATGTGTGCGGCGGAGATCCATATGGCATCGGACGCTCTGGCGCAGCAGCTCTTTGCTCATCCGCTCTACTGCGCCGCAAAAACGCTCTATGTCTATCTGAGTGCCAATCAGGAGGTGCGGACGGATACGATCATCCGTCAGGCGCGGAAGGACGGGAAACGCGTAGCCGTGCCGAAGGTGTTCGGAAAAGAGCTGCGGTTTTTCTACCTCGATGAGGACACAAGGCTGGAAACGGGCAGCTTCGGCATTGCAGAGCCGGTGGATGGGCAGGAGGCAGACGACCGGACTGCACTGGTCTTGCTTCCCGGACTGGCATTTGACCGTGACGGGCATCGCATCGGCTACGGCGGCGGCTATTATGACCGCTTTCTTGCGCGGCAGCCGCACCATCCTACGGTGGCACTGTGCTACGGCTTTCAGCTATTAGACCGGCTCCCCACAGAGTCGCACGACATCCCCGCCGATGCAGTATTGGTTTCTGAATAATCAGAAAAAGGGACGCAGATGCGTCCCTTTTTCGTATTATAATTTGTTTCCTGCCAGATAGACAGCCTTGCGATTTAGCTGCTCGTCGCAGAGCACAAAGTCTGCGTTCTTGCCGCCCGCGATCGAGCCGACCTCACGGAGACAGCCGATCTGACGCGCAGGATTATAGGTCGCGGCGCGAATGGCATCTTCTCTGGGGATGCCGAAGGATACCGCCCGCCGCATACATTCAAACAGGTTGGTGGCGGAGCCTGCGATCGTCCCGTCTGCCAGACGCGCAATGCCGTCTCTGAGGAAGACCTGCTGACCGCCCAGCTCATATTCGCCGTCGGGCATACCGCAGCAGCGCAGGGAATCGGAGATCAGCACCATACGCGCCGCGCCGAATATCCGGAATGCAAGCCGTACCGATGCCGGATGGACATGCTGACCGTCGGAGATCAGCTCTGCGCTGACCGTTTCCGCTTCTGCGGCGGCGGCGATCACGCCGGGCTTGCGGTGGTGGATGGCGGGCATTGCGTTATACAGGTGCGTCAGATGCGTCACACCGGCGGCAATGCCTGCACGGGCAGCATCGTAATCTGCATCCGTATGGGCGATCGAAACGGTGCAAAGCTCTGTTGCTTTGCGAATAAAATCGACCGAACCGTCCAGCTCCGGTGCGACACCCACAATTCGCACCAGACCGCCGCAGCCGTCGAACAGCTTTTTGAACGCCTCAAAATCGGGCGTACGGAGATACGCGCCGTTCTGTGCACCCTTTTTCGTTTCGGAGAAGGACGGACCTTCCATCTGAATACCGCGCAGTGCTGCGCCGTCAGCGGGACGATTGTCTGCGTAGGCTCTTGC
>PITX01000107.1 GCA_017577345.1 Clostridiales bacterium | reverse complement strand
ATCTGGAAACGGTCGATGTCTTTGCCTGGACGGTGACGGTCATCGTACTCAGCCTGATGATTGAAAAACTGCTCAGTACGCTTTTACTGCGCCTGACGAAAGGCGGTGGACGGAAATGATACGGCTTTCCCATGTGACAAAGCAATTCGGGGACAAAACCGTTCTCAAAGATTTCTCTCTGGAGATCGGCACGCCCGGCATCACTGCGGTGACCGGAAAAAACGGCAGCGGTAAAACCACCCTGCTGCGTATCATTGCGGGACTGGATAAAAAATATTCCGGTGAGGTCATCACCGGAAGCCGTATTTCCTATGTCTTTCAGGACTGCCGCCTTGTTCCGACCCTGACCGCACTGGAAAATATCGCACTTGTGCTTGACAGGGGTCAACGCACAGAAGCGTTCAGGTGGTTGACCGCCGTCGGTCTGGAAGCTGAAGCCGACAGCCTGCCGGACAGTCTATCCGGCGGCATGAAGCAGCGGATCGCCCTTGCCCGCGCCTTTGCATACGGGGGAGATGTTCTCCTGCTGGATGAGCCGTTTTCCGCACTCGATGTCGAATGGAAGCAGCGTATGATGAACGCAGTGCTTGATTATTCCCACTGCCATCTTGTCATTCTCGTCACGCACGATCCGGCAGAGCTTGCTTTTTTGAGCTGCAAGACCGTCTGTCTTGACGGGAGCTCCGCCCAATAGCTTTTTGAAAAGGAGTGAGACTGTGAATACCAGACAACGGCATTTTCCGTTCGGACTGCGAATGTTCAAAACCGCATTGGCGGTCACGCTTTCCATTCTGCTCGTCCGACAGTTTGCAACCGATTCGCAGACCGTTTTCTACGCCGCCTTCGGCGCGGTGATCGCAATGGAAACCACCTTCTCCAAGTCTCTCATGCAGGGGCTGACCCAGCTGATCGGCGTACTGGCAGGCACGGTGTTCGGCTATGTTTCGGTGCTGTTGTTCCCGAATATCACTCCTGCATGGATCGCAGGAGTGGGGGTTCTGATCCTGCTTGTTCTGAGCAAGCTCCTGAAGCTGTCCTTCACGGCTTCCCTCTCCTGCATTGTTTTTCTCTCCGCCTGTCTGACGCCGACGGATAACATTCTGCGCGATTCCCTGTTCCGTCTGCGCGATACCTCGGTCGGAGTCGGCATCGCTCTTGTGATCAACGCCCTCATCCGTCCGTACAACAACAAAAAGCGCATCATGACGATGTTGATACAGCTGCGTTCGCAGATGCCGAAGGAGCTGCGGCAGATCGTCGTGGAGGAACGCTTCCCCGATCTGACCGAGGAGGTGGAGCTGCTGCGCCGTCTGGACCGTGAGCTGCATCTTTACCACAGTCAGCGGTTTTTCCATCGGACGAATAATGACGAAGCTCTGCTTTTCGGCTGCAAACAGCTTGCAGAACGCATGGTGCAGGAGCTGGAAGCCATCTGCGGTATGGACTCACCGGGCGATCTTGCCATGGAGAACGCCGCACTCATGCAGGAGCTCGGCATGGACTTGCCCGAGGCGGGGATTTCCGGCAGAAAATGCACGCGCCACGATACGATCGTTATGAATTATCACCTGGACAAGCTCCTCGCCGCCTACCGCTATCTCGGTGAGCTGATGGAAACATAAGCAGTTCCCCTCCGGCATAGAATGGGTCGGAGGGGATTATTTTGAACTACACAGAACTTGCACTTGCCCGCGCCGGTGCGGCAGACCTGAGAGCGTTTCAGACGCGGGAGGGTCTGTTCCCGTCCGGTCAGGAGGATGCGCTGACCGTACAGCGTCTGACACCCTACCTGTTAGGCTATGAGCGCTATATGGTCAAGCCGGGAGATACCTACTACCGGCTTGCCCGCGAATACGGCACGACAGTACAGTCGATCCTCACCGCCAATCCCGAGCAGGATCCGCAGCGACTATCCGTTGGGCAGTATCTGATCATACCGTTCGGTTTCCCCGTCGTGCCGACTGATGTACCGTTCACCTCGGAGCTGCTTTCTATCTGTATTCAGGGCTTGACCGTGCGCTATCCCTTTATCACACAGCGGCAGATCGCGCAGACGGCAGGCGGCAGACCGGTCACAGTCCTGAAAATCGGACGCGGTCAGCGCAGTGTCCTGTATAACGCAGCACATCACGCGAATGAATGGATCACCGTTCCGCTTGTGATGAAATTTCTGGAGGAATATGCCCGCGCGATCAGCGAAAACCGCACGATCTACGACCTTCCCGCGCAGCAGCTTTTCCGCCGCACCCAGCTCTATCTCGTGCCGATGGTCAATCCGGACGGGGTCGATCTGGTGACCGGAGCGATCACACCGGGAAGTGACGAATACAACGCCGCGCAGGACATTGCAGCATTTTTTCCCGCCATTCCGTTTCCGGACGGCTGGAAGGCAAACTTAACCGGCACTGATTTGAATTTGAACTATCCCGCCGGTTGGGAGCAGGCACGGCAGAACAAATTTGCGCTCGGCTTTGACCGTCCCGCACCGCGGGATTTTGTCGGCTTTGCGCCGCTCGATCAGCCGGAAAGCATCGCCATGGTGCGCCTGACACAGCAGGTCAATCCCCGTCTGACCCTCTCGTACCACACGCAGGGCGAGGTCATCTACTGGAAGTATCTCGACCGAGAGCCGGAGGACGCGCTTCGCATCGGGCAGCTTTTTGCGCAGGTCAGCGGCTACGCGCTGGAGGAAACGCCCTATGCCTCCGCCTTTGCAGGCTATAAGGACTGGTTCATTCAGGAATATGACCGCCCGGGCTATACGATCGAGGTCGGTCTCGGGCAAAACCCGCTGCCGCTTTCGCAGTTCGATGCCATCTACAATGCCAATCTCGGCATTCTGACCCTCGGCCTGCAATTATAAATAAATACGCACGGCGTCAGCCGTGACGGGGGATTTCATCAGTTCCTTTCCTACCTGTCCCCCTTGTTAAAGGGGGTGGCGCGGCGCAAGCCGTGCCGGAGGATTTTCATGCAGTCGGTCAATGACAGCATATTTTCGGTGCATCCAATCCCTCAGTCAGCTTCGCTGACAGCTCCCTCAAGGTGAATTGCCCCGCAGGGGCAAGAGAGGGCGGCCTGGGCCGTTACACAAGGGAGCCTTTCGGTGCAAATCAGGCACATCACCCATGTGACGGAAAAATCCGAAACAGGAAAGACACGGATTGCCACGCAGCTTCGCTGCTCGCAATGACACGGTTGCAGGGTTTCCTTTTCAATCGGCTCGCAATGACACAGACGAAAGACTTGCCTTATAAACCGGGCTTATTATTATGAGAAAGCTTTCAGTTCTGTCATTGCGAGGCTGACAAAGTCAGCCGTGGGTGCGCATCCGTTTGCGACGAAGGAGCTTTACGGATGCGGCCTACCCCTTGCGGGTGCAATCTGTCCGTTGCAGGTATGTGATCTTTACGGTATTGCGGAAAAAATGAGGCACGCTTCGCTTTGAAGTGAGCCTCATTCGGGTTTAATTTGTTCTGTTTTCTGCGGGAACGGTGTCCAGCTCGCCGCTTTCGGAGAAGTAGCTGTCCAGCATTGCTTTGGCAATTTTGCCGAGGTTGCCGCCCTGTGCACCCTTTTCCACATAGACCATGATTGCGATCTCGGGATCGTCTGCCGGTGCGAAAAGGACGAAGGAGCCGTTATCCGAGCCGTTGGAGCCGTGCTCGGCAGTACCGGTCTTGGCACAGACCGCGATCGGGTAGCCGTTGAAAACGGTCGAAGCGGTACCTGTTTGCGCCGACATCTTCATACCGTCAATATACGCCGAATATGCTTCATCGTTGATCTCAAACTGATTGAGGATCGTTGGCTCCTTCTGATAGATCAGTTCCTCATAATCCGCCGAAAGCACACGGCGCAGGAAGGTCGCCTGATAACGCGTGCCGCGGTTGGCGAGCGTAGCCACATAAGAGCAGAGCTGCATCGGCGTGTAGCGGTGCTCCGACTGACCGATCGCCGCCTGCACGAGGTCGCCGCCGTACCAGACGCTGTAGTCGCCCTGATATAAAGCGTCCTTGACCTCGGGATTGGCTCTGTGACCGACCTCCTCAGGGATTTCGATCCCCGTATGCTCACCGAGGCCGAATTCCCTTGCCGTTTCGTCGATCAGGTCAATGCCGGTCAGCCAGCCGAGCTCGTAGAAGAAGTAGTTGCAGGAGACCTCCAAGGCGTGCCTGACATCCAAAACGCCGTGTGTGGCTTTTGCGGTCGTCCATAACATGCAGCGCGGCCAGTAGCCGACATCCGCGAAGCGCATGTAGATACCTTCGTCCTTCACCTTGAAATCGGGCGAAACGATTTTGTTGTTCAGTGCCGCGACTGTCGTGACCATCTTGAAGATCGAACCGGGCGGATAGGGTGCCATCAGTGCGCGGTTATACAGAGGCGCAAATTTTTCCTGTTTGATCTCATTGTAGTCGTCAAAAAAGCGTGAAAGGTCGTAGGTCGGATAGCTTGCGCAGGCAAGCACCTCACCGGTCTTGACCGACATGGCGACCACCGCGCCGCCCTCGGCATCCAGACCCGCCTGCTTCGCGCCGATGCCGTTTTCGCGCAGATCGAGGATCAGCTTTTCCAGCTCGTCCTCCGCGACCTTCTGAAGATTAATATCGATCGCCAGCTCTACATTGTTGCCCGCGATCGGCTCAACGACATAGTGCTCCTCCACGATTTTTCCGTCCTCGGTAACCACGGTCTCACGCAGGCCGTCTGTGCCGTGCAGCTCCAGCTCAAACGCCTCTTCCAGACCTGCCTTGCCGACCTCTGCGTCCATTTCGTAGTCGTACTGTTTATAGTACTCCCATTCATCGCCGTTCATTTTGCCGATATAGCCGAGAATGTGCGCGGCATATTCAGTGTGATATTCACGCACGGTGGAGGTCGTCACGCTGACGCCGGGAACATTCAGTTCCATCAGCGCTGCCAGTGAAATGGCGTCAATATCATTGGCAAGCTCATAGGTCGGCAGTGAGGTACAGAAACGCAGTTCAAGCTCATAGCGCACGGAAATGACCGTACGCGCTTCTTCCTCCGTCCAGGTGTCGGGGATATGATAGCGCTCACGCAGACGGCGCACCAGCTGCGGCGCAGAAATATCGGTATCCCAGTCGCGTTCATTCAGAAAAGCTCTGAAGTAGTCATTCCATGCAGTAGAATATTGG
>PITX01000106.1 GCA_017577345.1 Clostridiales bacterium | reverse complement strand
GCAACTCGCGTCCGTCGGCGTACATAGGTACGGTAGGACGCGGGTTGCGCAGTAAGTCAAAATCCTTGCGAAAGCAAGCATTATTTTGGTTGAAAAGTTCGGAATACTCTGAATTTTGAAAAATGCAAAATCTCTGCATCACGCCAAAAAAGTTTGACTGATTTTGACGGTTACGGACTTTTTTGACAGTCTGTGGCGGCTTTGCCGCCTTACGGATGCGGCCTGCCCCTTGCGGGTACAATCTGTGCCTATCAAGTTTCGGAAGATCTCCGAAATACGATACGGACTGATTGCCACGGTCACTGCGCATCTCTTGCGAGGCTGCGCGCTCCCTCGCAATGACAGAAAAGGATAAAACTATGCCGACCGCGGAAACGGTCGGCGTTTTTGTGTCATAAGAGAGTGGAAATCAGATGCACTGCAATGCCTGCCAGTACGCTCAGAACATACAGCGTTCCGATGATGATCGCGTTTTCTTTGTGGTTTTTATTGGTGCGAAGCAGCACCAAAAGACCGATGCCGGCGTTGGACAGGAGACCTGCAAACAGCCCCCCGATGCCGAGCACACCGCTCAGGTAGGACTGCGTGATCACGACGGAGACCGAGCAGTTGGGGATCAGACCGAACAGCGCGACGATCAGTTCACCGATCACCGGTCTGCTGAGGATCGTGCCGGAAAGCCGTTCCACGCCGATAAAGGTAAAGAGCAGATTGAGCGCGAAGTTGACGGCGATCAGCATGATCGCAATTTTGAGCGTATGCTTCAGCGCAGAGAGAAATACATTACCCTCCTCTTCGTCACAGGAGCAGTGCTCCCGCTCACAGAAGCTGTGAATATCCTTCTGACCGCGCAGCCTACGGTGCAGGAGCAGGTCTGCCAGATAACCGAGGAAAATGCCGAGCGCGGCTTTGGAAAGCACGATCAGAGCAATACCGCGTACGCTGAGTGCAGATTGCTCCGTCAGGGAGGAGAGCATGATCGGCAGCATTTCGTCCGAGGTGGCGAAAAAGACGGCAAGCATCGTACCGACTGTGATCGAACCAGTCGAAAACAGAGTGGCGGCGGCACCGGAGATGCCGCACTGCGGAACGATGCCGAGCAGACCGCCCAGCGCAGGTCCCGCCTTGCGGGAATAACCGCGCAGGATGCCTTCATTAAAGCGTTGACTGCGCTCCAGCAGCTCCATGAGCAGGTAGGCGATAAACAGGATGGGAATGCTCCACAAGCCGTCCTTCAGTCCATCAAGTGCTGCCTCACCGATCAATGTCCAAAAGCCCTCCGCAGGATGCCCTGCGGCATGTAAGAAAATAGAAGACAAATTGATGACCCCTTTGAAAAAATCTTTTAATCTGCGATCAGTGGGCGCAAAACCGCCTGGTCTTCAAAACGCGTATCGCGTGAATTGACGATAAAAACGATCTCCGTCAGCGTGCCGGGCGCACCGTAGGTCTGCTGATAATGCGTGACCTTGGAGCCGGCGACATCCTTGACATACATCCTGCCGCTGCACGATTCCACCGGGAAATCCTCCTCCGCAGAGACAAAGGAAATGACCGTGCTGCTGCCTGTAAAGAACGAGGTAAGCTGTGCGGCGGACTCGGACAGAATTTCGTTGTGCGTTTTTTCGGAATAATAGGAAATACTGTTGGTGTCAGGGAAACGGTACTCGGAGAAGGCGACCTCGTGGAAGCCGCGTCCGGACAGCTCACGCGCGATCTGCGACAGGTAGGAAAGGACCTCCTCATTTGCAGGGTCGAGCCAGTAGCAGCCGTATTCATCCATCCACAGCACGCCGCCCGGCAGGGGCAGACCGCATTCCTGATGGTCGAGCGCAAAGACCGGGTCGGTAAACGCGGGAATTTCCGCGATCAGATAAAAGCCCTTATTGGACAAATATGTAATCATCTGGTCGATGACCGAAATCTTCACATCCGCAGTGGGTGCGCCGTGGATCGAGGAGGAATAATAGAAATTACCGAAGCGGCTCTTGAGCTGAATCATCACGGCGCAGGGCTCTTCAATCTTTTTGATTTCCTCGAACACGGCATCCGGATCCTGCAGCATGGCGGTCGTGATATAATAGCCGCCCATTTCCTGAATGGTCTTGTTCATGGCGGCACCGGAGGCGTAGATGATCTGCGGATTTTCGATCACGGGGCGCGGTGCGGCAGGCTCGGTCGGTGCGGTGCTTTCCGTCATCGTGCCCTCCATATCCAAATGAGCGCCATCGCGGTCATAGACAACGAACGGCTCCAGATAGATCACGAGCAGGATACCGACGACCAGTACGGCGGCAAGCAGGATGAGAAGTACGCGCAGCAGCTTCTTGAGCAATATTTTGTTGCGGTAGGAGATATGCATGACGCGTACTCCTTTCTTTGTTTATTTTGCGAGCAGACAGCACCATTCGTCCATGTGTCGGCTGTCGAACACGGTCAGACCGGCGGCAGTGATGGCATCACGGACTTCCTGCTCCCGTTCGGTCAGAATACCGGAGCAGAGGAAAACGCCGTCCGGCTTGAGAAAATTCGGGACGACCGGCATCAGCTGCACGATCACGCCGGCGACGATGTTGGCACAGACGATATCATAGCGTCCGGCGGAAAGCTCCTCCATGCGCTCACGGTCGGAGATCACATTGCCGGTGCAGGCGGAGAAACGGTCAGCACCGAAGCCGTTGCGGGCGGCATTTTCACGGGCGATATGCTCTGCGGCAGGATCGACATCAATGCCGACGGCACTTTTTGCGCCCAGACGGAGCGCGGCAATCGAAAGAATACCGCTGCCGCTTCCGAGATCTGCAACGCGCTCACCGCCGGAAATCAGGCGTTCCAGCGCACACATACACATTTTTGTGGAGGCGTGCTCACCCGTGCCGAAGGTCAGTCCGAGGTCGAGGATCACGGGCAGTCTGCCCTGCGTATCGTCCACGGTCATCCACTGCGGAATAACCAGCAGCTTCTCACCGATCGTCAGAGGACGGTAATGCTTCTTCCAAGAGTTTTCCCAGTCCTCATCGGGGATTTTGTCCAGTGCTATGGTCAGAGGACCGAAGTCACAGCCGGGATAGCGCGTCGGAAGTGCGGCAAGCAGATCACGAAGCTGAGCGATCTGCTCCTGTGCGGAGGGCTCCTCCAGATACAGGCGCACCTGTGAAAGACCCTGCATTTTTTCTGCAAGCGACGCATCCACATAGTCCCAGTAGTCCCTGGATGTCTCCAGAAACTGCTGAAACTGTTCGCAGTCGTCGATCATAAAACTGTCAAATCCCGCCTCGGTCAGCTCTGCACACAAAAGGTCGATCCCCTCCGGCGCAGTACGGACGGTCAGCTCAATCCATTGCATGGCGTTTGCCTCCGGAATGATAGATACTGTTTCCCTATATTCTACAGGATTCTGCTCCGAATAACAAGCCAAAATTTCTTTGCCCCTTTTATTTTTCCGAAAATAGTGTATAATGGTTGCATTGAAAGGGTGAAACACATGACGAAAAACATCGTGATCGCACCGGGTGTCACCCTGCGTGCGATGCAGACCGATAAATTCAAGACTGCCTGCTTCAGTGTGAATTTTTTGCGGCCCCATTGCAGACAGACGGCGGCGGCAGACGCGCTGCTTCCCAGTGTTTTACTGCGTGCCACGGAGAAATATCCCGATATCCGCAGTATCTCCATGCATTTGGACGAACTGTACGGTACGAGCTTCGGCACACTGGTGCGCCGCAAGGGTGAGGTCAAGCTGACGGGCTTCTATGCCGATTTTATCGACGATGCCTTTCTGCCGGACGGTGAGGGTGTCTTTGAACCTGTTACGGAGTTTCTGCAGGAGGTGCTTTTTCACCCGCTGACGGAGAACGGCTGTTTCTGCGCGAAGAATGTCGAGGGCGAAAAACAGAATTTGATCAATGCGATCGAGGCGGAACTGAATGATAAGCGTTCGTATGCCACATCGCGGATGCTGGAGACGATGTGTGAGACGGAGACCTACGGCACGCCCCGGCTGGGCTATGCCGAGGATGTTCGCTCCATTACGCCGCAATCTTTGTGGGAACATTATCAAACGGTATTACAGACCTCCCGGATCGAAATATTTTATGCCGGTCGCCGCACGCCGGAGGAAGCAGCCGCACAGTTTGCAAAGGTGTTTCCCGTCCGCGATGCGGACAGCTTTGTGACTGTCGGGACGCAGGTGCGGCGCAGTGCGCAGGAGGTCAGGGAAAAAACCGAAGCTCTGGATGTCACACAGGGCAAGCTGGTCATCGGTCTGCGTACCGGCATCACCGTGAGTGACCCTGACTATCCCGCTCTGCTTCTGCTCAATGCGGTCTATGGCGGCGGTATGACGAGCAAGCTGTTTCTGAATGTACGGGAAAAACGCTCCCTTTGCTATTATGTCAGTTCTTCCCTGGAAAAATACAAGGGGCTGATGCTGGTTTCCTCCGGTGTTGCCTTTGAAAGCTATGAGACGGCAAAACAGGCGATTCTGCATGAGCTGGAGGCCTGCAAAAACGGGGAGATCACCGAGGAGGAAATCAGTCAGGCACGCAGCATCGTAATTTTTGCGCTGCGTTCTGCAATGGATTCTCCTGCTCGGCTGGACGAATTTTATATCGGCAATGCCGTTTCCGACGGCGATGACATTCCGGAGCTGATCGGGAAGCTCAACGCACTCAAGGCAGAGGACTTGCGTCTTGCGGCGCAGAAGCTGTCGGTGGATACGATATATTTTTTGAAGGGGGAGGAAGCATGAAGCATTTGGAATACCCCCGGATCGGGGAGAGCTGTTATGAGCAGCGGCTTTCCAACGGTATGCTGATACGCGTGGTGCCGAAACGCGGCTTTGCCAGAAAATATGCCTTTGTCGCCGTGGATTTCGGCGCGATCGACACGGCATTCCGAAAGGACGGCGTGAGTGTGCGCACACCGGACGGCATCGCACACTATCTGGAGCACAAAATGTTCGATCTGCCGGAGGGCAGTGCAGACAGTATGTTTGCCGCACTGGGCGCAAGCCCGAATGCTTTTACCAGCTATGCCATGACGGCGTACCATTTTTCCTGCACGGAAAATTTTACAGACAATCTGCGGATTTTACTGCGGATGGTGACCACACCGCATTTTACGCCGGAGAGCGTGGAAAAGGAACGCGGCATCATTACGCAGGAGATC
>PITX01000105.1 GCA_017577345.1 Clostridiales bacterium | reverse complement strand
GCCCTGCGCAGCCTGACCGTCCATATTGATCAGAAGCTGAACGCCTTCACCGCCGCTGAGACCGGAGAATTTGTAAAAGCCGTTCAGACGGGTATTCATGCTTTTGAGCGAGTCGGACTGCGGGAATGCCGCGGCATAATAAGCACGCTGTCCGTTGGAATATGTGCCGTCAAAGAAGCTCCCGAAGGTGACCTCCGGCTTTGCCGCATCGGCGTTGAGATTGAACAGAGAATAGACGCCGACGGAGAGCAGCAGGATCAAAAACAATGCAGAGAGAATGGCATACACTTTTTTCATACACTGCCTCCAATCAGAATGATGCGTACAAAGAGGGTTTGCTTGCCGCGCCGACTAAAGATGCGGTGCAGAGATACAGCAAAAGAACAGCAAATGCGAACAGGCTGATCGCATAGACAAGCTGTGAAGCGGAGAACTGGCTTTCCTTGCGGCCGCGCACTAAGATGCCGCCCCATATGAAGCTGAACCACCGCGGCAGCACAGATGATCCGATCACACAGATCGCGATCAGCGGCAAGGAATTGCGGAGGATCACACCGACCGATGCGCTCCAGAAGCCGCCCTTGCCGAACATCATTGCAAGACTGTTGCCAAGCGCAGGCAGGCTCTCATGCGAGAAGATGACCCAGCCGATCAGGACGAAGAACATAGTGATCAGCAGACGGGCTGCATACGGAAGCTTTTCCAGCTTCGGCATAAGCTGCTTTTCCACAGCCAGAAGCACGAAGAAATACAGACCCCAGATGAGATAATTCCAGTCAGCACCATGCCATAAGCCGGTCAGAGCCCAGACGATAAACAGATTGAGGATCTGACGCGCTTTTCCCTTGCGGTTACCGCCGAGCGGAATGTATACATAGTCACGGAAAAAGCTGCCGAGCGTCATATGCCACCTGCGCCAGAATTCCGTGATGGATTTTGAGGTGTACGGCAGGTCGAAGTTTTCCGGATAACGGAAGCCGAAGATCTTTCCGAGGCCGATCGCCATGTCCGAACAGCCGGAAAATTCGAAATAAATATAGAACATGAACATCAGCGCACTCAGCCATGCCGCCGCGCCATAGGGCTGATTTTCAAATTCCGAAAATGCAAGGAACGCGTAATCTGCGATCAGCACTTTTTTTGCAAGACCGACGCAGAAGCGTACCGCACCCTCAAAAACCGCTCTCGGGGCGGAGCGGCGATGCTCCAACTGATCCTTGATGTCGTTATAACGAACGATCGGACCCATGAGCATTTTGGGAAACATACAGACATAGAGAAGGAAATTCAAAAAGGACGGCGCAGGGTCGTGCTTTCCCTTGTAGGCATCCACATGATAAGCGATCATCTGGAAGGTATAGAACGAAATGCCGATCGGAAGTACAAGGTTGAGGACACCGCCTCCGTCTGCGCCGGTAATACCGAAAATACCAAGGAAGAAATTCAGATATTTGAACAGACCGAGCACCGCAATATTCAGTACGACCGGGAGGATCACCGTCTTGCGGTCACCGGGATAGATCCGGTCACCGAGCCAGTAATTGACATATGCCGTTGCAAGCAGCAGCAGAAGATAGTACGGCTGTCCCATGGAATAAAACAGCAGGCTTGCCGCGATCAGGGTGATATTTTTGCGTTTCATCCCCGGAATAATAAAATATACCGCGAGCGTCAGCGGAAGAAAAATATATAGAAAATAAAGATTTGAGAATTCCACTGTTTTCCCTCTTCCTCTATGAAGCATCTTTATTCACTGTAGCAAAAAAAAGGCAGGATTTCAACAGAAATTTTATATTATCTTCATTATTTTTTCGCGCATTTTGTCGGCAAAGAAGGAAGGGTGTCGGTTACCACCTGATTTTGCAGAAGCAGGAGGGCAGTCAGGTTCGGAAGTGCCATCACGGCGTTCAGAATATCCGCCAGCTCCCATGCTGCATTTACCGTAAAGTAAGGTCCTACTGCAATTGCAATCAGATAGCCGACCCGGTACAGCTTTTGTACCCACCGTTTTTTACCTGTCAGGTATTGGACGCACCGTTCGGCATAAAAGTTCCATCCGATGATCGTCGCGAAGGCGAAAAAAATCAGGCAGACCATCAGAATAAAAGAAGAAAGGCTTCCTGCCCACGGAAGTCCCGACCTCCACGCAAAATCCGTGATCTCCACGCCCTCCAGCGGTGCACTCCATGCCCCTGTCACAACGAGGCAGAGACCCGTAATCGTGCAGATCACGATCGTGTCGATAAATGTACCCGTCATGTAGATCAACCCCTGTTTTACCGGATCGGTCTCACTGGATGCCGCCGCCGCGATGGGCGAAGAGCCGAGTCCGGCTTCATTGGTAAATACTCCCCTACCGATTCCCATTCTCAGGGCAAGCTTCAGTGAGATGCCTGTTCCCGCGCCAAGCACCGCCTTGGGGGAAAACGCACTTCTGACGATCAGTACGACGGCAGACGGTATTTTTTCCGCACAGCAGATCAGCAGTACGGCGGAAAACAGCAGATACAGTGCAGACATGACCGGCACCAGTGTTTCGCAGACCTTTGCTATTCGCTTTACACCGCCAAGCAACACCAAAGCTGCCGCAATTGCGGTCAATGCGCCGCTGATCACGACCGTCCGGGAATAGGAATGTCCCGCAAGGACAAAAGCGGTATCTGAAGTAAAAAAAGCATCTGCCGCGCCGGTAATGCTGTTGATCTGCGTCGTCGTGCCGATGCCGAGGATACCGACGCCTGCACCGGTGACTGCAAACAAAACCGCAAGCCATCGGAAGCGGCTTCCCAAACCCTGCTCAATATAGCAGAACGGTCCGCCGAAATAGCCGTCTGCCTCACGCCTGCGGTATTTTACGGCAAGGAAACCCTCTGCATACTGCGTCGCCATGCCGAAAACCGCCGCAAGCAGCATCCAGAACAGCGCCCCCGGGCCGCCCGCTGCGACAGCGGTCGCAACGCCGACAATATTCCCCGTGCCGATCGTTGCGGCAAGCGCGGTACACAGCGCGGCATACGGACTGATGCCCGACTTTTCTTCCTGCGACCCGATGAGGCGAAGTGCCCTTCCCATGCAGCGAAACTGTATGCCCTTCAGCCGCACGGTAAACAGGATACCGACCCCGATAAACAGCAGCATTGTCGGCCATCCCCAGACCTTTTCTCCGATGCGTTGCAAGCATTCCTCCACAGGATCCCTCCAAATATAAACATTTCGTAAACTGTGCCTGATTTTATTTGCATTCCAATTAGCTTTCTGCTAAAATATGTTCAATTTTATGGAAAGGTTCTGTCATTCATGCTTGAGCTTCAGAATATTACGAAAGAATATCCGAATGGCGACAGTTTAGTGCATGCCCTGCGCGGGATCAGTGTCTGCTTCCGAAAGAACGAGTTCGTTTCCGTTCTCGGTCCGTCCGGGTGCGGAAAGACCACTCTGCTCAATATCATCGGCGGACTTGACCGCTACACAAAGGGCGATCTGTATATCAACGGAGTCTCTACGAAGCAGTACCGTGACCGTGACTGGGATGCTTACCGCAATCATTCCATCGGTTTTGTTTTTCAGAGCTATAATCTGATTCCGCACCAGAGCGTCCTGTCCAATGTCGAGCTGGCACTGACTCTCTCCGGCGTGTCGAAAAAAGAACGCCGTGCGCGTGCAAAGGCAGTTCTGGAGCAGGTCGGTCTGGGAGATCAGCTCCATAAGCGTCCAAATCAGATGTCCGGCGGTCAGATGCAGCGTGTTGCCATCGCCCGCGCACTGGTCAACAATCCGTCCATTCTGCTTGCCGATGAGCCGACCGGTGCGCTGGACTCCGAAACGAGCGTGCAGATCATGGAGCTATTAAAGGAGGTTGCAAAAGACCGGCTTGTCATTATGGTCACGCACAATCCGGAGCTGGCAAGTCAGTATTCCACGCGCATCATCCGTCTGCTTGACGGCAGTATCATTGATGACTCCATGCCCTATGAGGCAGCAGCGGAAGAAAAAGAAGAAGCACGGCGCTGTGCAGGCAAAGCAAAAAAGACCTCCATGTCTTTCTTTACCGCGCTGAGTCTCAGCTTCAATAACCTCATGACGAAAAAGACCCGAACGATCCTGATCGCTTTTGCAGGTTCGATCGGTATCATCGGTATCGCGCTGATTTTGTCCATGTCCAACGGTGTCCAACAGCTCATTGATCGTATGGAACGCGAAACGCTGTCATCTTACCCGCTGACGATTGAAAAGACAACGATTGATTTTTCCTCCATGATGTCGATGCGTGACAACATGACATCGGACGATGTCACCCACGATGACGAACACATCTATTCCGTCAATGTGATGAGCAGTATGATGGATACCATGCTGGCAGGCGCAAAGACCAACAATCTTTCGCAGTTCAAGCAGTTTATCGACTCCGGCGAAAGCGGAATTGAAGCACTGACCAGTGACATCACCTACTCCTATTCCACACCTCTGACGATCTATAACCTCAATGGCAAAGGCGGCGCACAGCAGGTCAATCCAAATCACCTGTTTAACGATCTCGGCGTAGGGATGCAGGAAAATTCTTCTGTCATGCGCTCCGGCGGCCTCGGGATGTCCATGGATGTCTGGACGCAGCTCAGCAGCAATGAAGCACTCCTGAGCACGCAATATGATGTGATCGCAGGTCAGATGCCGCAGCAGTATAACGAAGTCGTTTTGGTCGTCAATGACAAAAATCAGGTGACGGATTTCACCCTCTACTCTCTTGGTCTGCTCGACCCGGCAGAGCTCAAGGAAGCAATTATGGATGCCGCCGCAGGAAATGAAGTTGAGATCGACACCTCTACCCATGTATACGCATTGGATGAAATTGTCGGAACGGAATTCAAGCTGTTGGTCAACACGGATTATTTCGCCAAAGAAGGCGACCTGTGGACAGACAAGTCGGAGGACAGCACCTATATGACCGCCGTCTTGGAGCAGGCAGAGACGATCACAGTCGTCGGCGTGATCCATCCGTCAGAGGGCGCAACGACCTCCATGAATAACGGAGTGATCGGATACCGA
Organism: Clostridiales bacterium; assembly: GCA_017577345.1. Lineage (GTDB taxonomy): Bacteria > Bacillota > Clostridia > Oscillospirales > Oscillospiraceae > JAZOXB01. Next base: position 188 of record PITX01000105.1, on the reverse strand, counting down.
GGTGATTTGGTCAGCCATCTGCTTGACAAGGTCAATACCTCCGCCATCGTTTTAGAGCAGAAAGCCGAACCCGACACTGATGTATTTACCGGTCTTCCCTTCCGTACGGAGGAAGAACCTGTTTCCTACACGATGGACGATCTGACCGCCTATATTGCCACACTGCCCGAGGAAGGACAGGTGTAGAT
>PITX01000104.1 GCA_017577345.1 Clostridiales bacterium | reverse complement strand
GATTTCGATTGACCGTTTTACGGATGTGAAAGCGGACAGCTGGTATTATGACGGGGTCAAGTATGCAATTCAAAACGGCTTGATGAACGGTGTCAGCGAGACCGGCTTTGCTCCGGACAGCACCTTGACCCGTGCTATGTTAGTGACTGTGCTCTACCGCCTTGCAGATCAGCCGGATGATTTCGTTGTCGCCAATCCGTTTAAGGATGTGCAGTCAGGAAAATGGTATCATGATGCTGTGATCTGGGCATATCAGGAAAAGGTTGCCAACGGGACCTCGGAAACGACCTTTGCGCCGTCTGCCCCTGTGACCAGAGAACAGTTGGTCACTTTCCTCTGGCGGTATGTCGGAGAACCGACATCCTCCAAGGAGCTTTCCGCCTTCCCCGATGCCGGAAGGATCTCCTCTTATGCCTATACCGCTGTGCAGTGGGCTGTGGAGAAGGGCATTATTAACGGTAAGAGCGGAAAAATCGATCCCAAGGGCTTCGCCACCAGAGCTGAAATTGCAGTGATCTTTATGCGCTCCGCCCCATATCTGAGCTGAGGACGAAAAGCTCTAAGCTCACAAGAAAGGACGCTATTCCTATGTCATATCAATCAAAACGCAACAACGCCAAGCGGGATACTTGGATCGTTATTGGGTTTGCGGTCTTTGTGTTGCTATTTACTGCGGGAACGGTTTTGTTTTTCTCCCTGAAAAATGATCCGCAGCCGGAGATCGAAAAGGCTGTTCCCGAGATGCCCTATGAGGTTCCCGGGTTTACAATGCTCGATACTGCGCCCTGCGGCGATCTGAACAAAACGCTTTCCGTTTCCTGCATGGGTACCTTCTCCGGTGCTTTCGTAGAGGATGGCTCGGACGAACAGGTTCAGAATGTACTCGCTCTTGTGGTCAGGAATACCGGCGAGGAATTGCTGGAGTACGGTCTGATCACCGCCGAATGTGACGGAGAAGCGGTTACTTTTGAGTTTTCCGGCTTGCCTGCCGCCTGCTCTGTTCTGGTAATGGAAAAAAACCGCACGGTCTATGACGGGTCTGCGGAGATTGCCGATCTTTCCTGTGAACAGATGGCCATGCCTGTGGATATCGTGCTGGACTTCGAAAACGATTTTTCACTCTACCCCTCTGACGGCGTAATCAATTTGGAAAACATCAGCGGCTCAGATTTCGAAAGCGATATTTCCGTATATTATAAAAATTTCGAATACGGGCTTTTCCTCGGAGGAATCACCTACCGCGCCCGATTTTCCGGCGGCATGGAAGACGGACAGATGAAACAGTCCATACAGCCCCATTATTCGCTCGAAAAATCCGCAATTCTCTATATGAGCTATGGACAATGAGTGCTTTGCCCGCTTTGGCGGCCTGACCTTCCTCTTTTCCGGCTGGCTTCCGGAGCCGGAGGACGGAGAGCATTTTTCCCATTTCCGGATTTCCAACGGTCAGCCGGATATTCATGTCCACCTGACAAGCGTTCCGGAGATCCTCTATCCGAAGGGGAGAGTACCGGATTTTAGTTCGTTCTATCTGCGCAGCTTCCGCGATGGCGATGTCGTTCACCGCTATTACCGCTCGGAAAATGCCGAGGTAGGGGAGGATCATGCCCACGCCTGTTATTCCGAAGCACAGCCGGATTTTATTGACCTGCAAATCTGCGAAAGTAAACTGCGTTGGAGTTTTCAACAGGTGCTCTCCCGCATCAGCATCGAGGAGCTTCTCCTGCGGCGGAATATGGCGATATTGCATGCATCCTGGATCGAGCGTGAGGGAGAGGCAATTGCTTTTTTCGGACGCTCCGGTATCGGAAAATCTACTCAGGCGGCTCTTTGGGAACGCTATCGCGGCACACCCGTACGCAACGGCGACCGTACGCTTTTGAAGGATATTGACGGAGAAGAATTTGCCTGCGGTCTGCCTTATGCCGGTACCTCCGGTATCTGCACGAATACGCTTGCGCCGCTCCGCGCATTTGTGAAGCTCGGACAGGGAAAGAAAAATTCAATCCGCAGATTGCCGACAACGGAAGCAGCCAAAGCACTGCTGTCTCAGATGCCGTTTCCGAAATGGTCTCCGGAACGAATGACAGATGCGCTGGATGTTGCAGTAAGAGTTTCATCCCGCGTCCCTGTCTATGAGCTTGTCTGCCTTCCGGACAGATCTGCTGTGGAAACGCTGGAAACCGCGTTGGCGGAGTCGTAGCTTTCATTTTTTCAGTAAGGAGAAAAGCATGGAACCGAGGCTTTCTAAATATCTGCATATGAAGGGCAGCCAGCTCGGTCTGCCGATCGCCGGTACCTTTGAGCTGACGCCGCGCTGTAATTTTAACTGTAAGATGTGCTATGTTCATCTGACAGAGAAGGAACAAAAGCTTTGCGGTCGTGAGCTGACGACGGAGCAATGGCTCAGTATCGGCAGAGAGGCAAAGGAAACGGGAACGGTTTTTCTCCTTCTCACCGGCGGAGAACCGACCCTGCGCCCCGATTTTCCGGAGCTATTGCATCAATTCAAAAATATGGGTATGATGGTCACTGTCAACTCCAACGGGATGCTGCCGGGCGAGGGGCTTCTGCAGCAGATCATCAATGATCCGCCCGTCCGCATCAATATTTCTCTCTACGGAACAAGCAACGAAACCTATGAAAAGCAATGCGGCATTCCCGCCTACGACCGCGTGATCCGAAATATACGCGCCTTGCGGGACGCCGGCATTGAAGTAAAGGTCAATATGTCCGTTACGCCGGACAACAAGGATGATATCAGATCCGTTTATGAGACGGCAAAGGAGCTGAATGTCCATACGCAGTCGACGCCCTATATGTTCCCGCCTGTCCGTCTGCATCCGGAGATGTGCGGGAAGAATTTCCGTATGGATCCCGAGGATGCGGGAAAGCTACAGGCAGAGTATGATGCTTTCCGCTGTTCGGAGGAGGAGTTTTTACGGCGTGTCCGCGCTCTGCAAAATCTGACCTCTCCGGATGCGGGGAATGAGGACTGCGGCGATGCGATTGGTGAGGGAATTCACTGCCGCGCCGGAAGCACCTCGTTCTGGATCACTTGGGACGGAAAAATGACTCCCTGCGGTCAGATGGCGGAGCCTGCCGTGAATGTTTTGGAAACGGGCTTTGCTGAGGCGTGGAGGCAGACAAGAGCCAATGCGGCAGCGATCCGCCTTCCGCCGGAATGTAACAGCTGTGATATTAAAAATATCTGTCATGCCTGCGCCGCAATGTGCTACTGCGAGACAGGAAGCTTCAGCGGCAGACCGGACTATGTTTGCCGGATGAAGCGGAGCTATATTGATGCTATGATGCAATATTGGCAGACAAAATACGGAGGAGAAGTATGAAAGTCAAACGCGAATTTGTACTGCGCGAAATCGCAGGGGACCTGCTTTTGGTACCGACCGGAAAAACGGCACTGGATCTGAACGGTATGCTGACGCTCAATGAGGTCGGTGCTGAGATTTGGAAGATGCTGCCCGAGGTTAAGGACGAGGAAGAGATCGTGCAGCGGCTTCTGAAGGATTACGAAGCGACGGCAGAGGAAATCAGACCCGATGTAGCGTCATTTCTTGACAGACTTCGTGAATTAAATATCATCTAATTCCGCAAAATAATCAAAAATCAGTCGAAATTTGCAAGAATTTAATGGATTTTGCCAGTTGCGAAACCCATTGCTTTCGTATATAATATCAATGCTGAGAAAAGACTCACTATTCTCCTGCACTTTTTAACAGTGCAGCCAAAAATCGGAGGAAAAAACAATGTCTGTAAAAGTAGCAATTAACGGTTTCGGCAGAATCGGTCGTCTGGCATTCCGTCAGATGTTCGGCGCAGAAGGCTATGATGTCGTTGCGATCAACGATCTGACCTCTGCAAAAATGCTGGCACATCTTCTGAAGTACGACTCCACGCAGGGCAACTACGCTCGCGATCATCAGGTCGACTTCAATGAAGGCGAAGGCGAAGACAACTATATCGTTGTCGACGGCAAGAAGATCGTCATCTACAAGATGCCCAACGCAGCAGATCTGCCTTGGGGTAAGTTGGGTGTCGATGTCGTGCTCGAATGCACCGGCTTCTATACCAGCAAGGCAAAGGCGCAGGCGCATATCGACGCCGGTGCAAAGAAGGTCGTCATCTCTGCTCCCGCAGGCAACGATCTGCCCACTATCGTTTACAATGTCAACCACGAGAAGCTGACCAAGGAAGACAACATCATTTCCGCAGCTTCCTGCACCACCAACTGCCTGGCACCGATGGCAAAGGCTCTGAACGATTATGCTCCGATCCTTTCCGGCATCATGACCACTGTCCATGCTTACACCGGCGACCAGATGCCGCTTGACGGCCCGCAGCGTAAGGGCGACCTCCGCCGCAGCCGTGCAGCCGCTGTCAACATCGTACCGAACTCCACCGGTGCTGCAAAGGCGATCGGCCTTGTCATTCCCGAATTGAACGGCAAGCTCATCGGCTCTGCACAGCGCGTTCCGACTCCGACCGGCTCTACCACCATCCTGATCGCAGTCGTCAAGGGCAAGGACATCACTGTCGATGCGATTAACGCCGCTATGAAGGCACAGTCCAATGAGTCTTTCGGCTACAACGAAGACCAGATCGTTTCTTCCGATACCATCGGTATGCGCTTCGGCTCCCTGTTCGATGCAACGCAGACCATGGTCAGCAAGATCGACGACGACACCTATCAGGTACAGGTTGTTTCCTGGTACGACAACGAGAACTCCTACACCAGCCAGATGGTCCGCACCATCAAGCACTTCTCCAACCTGCTGTAATCAAACAAATATTAAGGGTATGCTGCATTTGCTACGCGGTGATAAGTAGTAATTCTAAAATTGATACCGTAGCATCGCAAAGGCAAAGAATAACGCCCAGAAAGGCAAAAATGCTTTTCTGGGCGTTTTTGAACCATATTAAAAAACCATTGAAATTATACGGATTATATAATATATTGATAAAAAAGCAAGATAAATCGACACCATCACCGCCGCTTTCGGCGGTGCGTACATAGAACAGCAGCCGGGTATTATGATATACGGAAATTACAATAACATGGAGGTCAATTATGAAAAGAGCAATCGGTATCCTGTTAGCTATAACACTCCTGCTTGCCCTGACAACCGGATGCGGCATAAGGAAAACCGGAAATTCCATAACGGAGGTTAAGGTCACACTGCCTTGCGCCACAGGGTCGAGAGCCATAGTGGAAGGCGAGGCAGTCATTGCCACAC
>PITX01000103.1 GCA_017577345.1 Clostridiales bacterium | reverse complement strand
CCATTCTGGAATTGGTTCAACTGCTTGATTCCATCGGCGTCGGAGAAAACGTGACCTCCGGTATTGCGGAAGGTATGACCGAGGCCGGATGGGACTCAACAGCCGAAACTGTAGCCAGCGATCTTGAAGATGCCATCAACAAAGCGTTGCAGATCAACAGCCCCTCCAAGCGAATGATGCCTATCGGCGAGTATGCTTCGGCGGGTATCGCTGAAGGCGTATCCGGTTATGACTTTTCATCCTCCGGTTCGGTTGTTGCATCCTCGGTGGAAAATGCCGTATCCGGGAACCTGACACGAACCTCTCTGCGTACTGTCGGTGTGAATGCTATGCTGGGTCTGGCAGCCGGTATCAATGCCGGACGCCTGACCGTTGTGGCTGCGATGAAAAAGGCCGCCCGTGCAGCCGTGAACGCCGCAAAGCAAGAACTGAAGATTGCTTCCCCGTCCGGGGTGTTCCGGGATGAGGTCGGCGTGATGGTGATGAAAGGTCTGGGCGAAGGTGCCCTGGACGAATCCAAGGAAACGGCCAAGACAATCCGTAACGCGACACGCTATCTGACAGAGGCCGCCGTTGAAGGAAGCACCTCCAACGCCAGCAACAATCGCACCTACAACAGTAACAGCAACATCTCTTTTGCCGGGAGCAACTTCTATCTGCGGGATGAGCAGGATATCTATTCTCTTGCAGTAGAAATAGCCAGTCTGACGCGACGTCAGCAGCGCGGAAAAGGCTTCCGAATGGCATAAAATGCTTGCTATTTTCTCCGTTCAGAGTGATAGATACCGTAATCCAAGGAAAGGAGGAAAACGCGATGTTTTCCATGTCACTGCGTCCGGAGGTATTGCAAAGGCTCCGGGATGAATACCCGAAGGATACCCGTGTCGAATTGGTCGAGATGAATGATTCGTATCGGGATATGCCGCCTGGCCTGAAAGGTGTCGTTCAGATGGTGGATGATGCTGGCGGTATCCATATTCATTGGGAGAACGGTTCCTCACTTGCTGCCATCTATGGATTTGACACAATTCGGAAGATTGAGTAATTGACGAAAAGCCTTGAAAATGCTATAATTGCCGGGTAGGTATAGTTGCCTGCCCGGCATTTAGCTGGTCATGCTCTAAGCCAATTAAGCAATCATAAAGGAGGATCACGCATGCCAAAGAGTGGATATAGCCGTAATACACTGCTTGGTCATGTAAACCATTATGATAGCAGTGGCAAAAAAGTCGGTCAAAGCAGGCGTGGTCTTCTTGATAACACCTGGGTCCATTATGATGAGAAAGGTAAACGCATCGGTGTAACGCGTGACAGTTTGATCGGTGGTACCTATACGACTGACACTCACGGAAAAACCATCGGATATTCCAGAAAGAACCTTATCGGTGGAACAAACTATTATGATGCACACGGTAAGCTGGTCGGAAGAAGCCATGACAATCTTGTCGGCGGTTCAAGAGATAGCGAGGGCTTTGCCAATCAGACCAGCACACGACCGGCTGAGCAGATTACCTACCGTGTTGCAGATAATTGCGATGAGGATCAAGATTATTCCAATAAGTCGTCCTCTGGCTCGAAATCGGTATATATCGTTGTTGCCATAATTCTCATCGTCATAGCAGTATTCATTGGCAAGATTATCGGATAAGTTGGCATAAACTTATTCATAGACAGACTAACCGTAGGAAGCGACAAACAGGAATTTGCGGAGGTAATCAAGCAGGAGGAGCGTCGCATGAAAAAGGTTACATTGGTACTGGCAGTGTTGGTTTTGTTCGGAATGTTTTTTGTCCACGCAAGCGGAGAAAGCATTGACAATGGCTGCAATCATGAAGAGAACAGGGCTTTTTTCGGACTTGATGATACATTGGTGCATAAAAACTTTTGTGAAATGAGCGGATTGTATGCTGAAGTGTTGGACGACATCGCAATGGCAGAAGGGTGGTATTACTACTATACTGACACCGACGAGAGCCCGGCACATACAATTGTTTGGGAGCCTTCAGACGGGAACTATACGACGACCGAGGTTATTTTTACCGTGAAAAACATCTCCAGTACTCCTCAGACATACGGGGATAAGGTCACAGCCACGTTGATCAGTCAGGAAAACAGCGATGCTGAAGTAATCTGTTATGAAGGAACTGTATTTCAGCAAAACCCCGGACAAATTGATGAAAACGGCAATATGATCATGTGGTCAACCAAGCCTGTGAAAATTGCTGTTGGAGAATCTGCCAATGTTTCTTTTAGATTTGATATCCCAAAGGATTTTTATGAAAAGTTATATGCGACTGTTACCGGCGTAGATACAGGCATCAACATAACTTGCGAATTCAGCTTGGGCGATGAAACAATATATATGATTAATCTCAATGATTCGCTGATTCCAGCCAGTCAATATGAACTCTGATTCACAGGAGCAGACCGTTGAACAGATCCCAGTTTGCCGGGATAAGGGATATGGAAAATTTGAAATTGCGGAGGTCGTATGAAAACACTTTATTTGATTGGCGGAACAATGGGTGTGGGAAAGACAACCGTTTGCCGGGCATTGAAAAAGGAACTCCCGAACGCCGTATTTTTGGACGGCGACTGGTGCTGGGATGCCGATCCGTTTCAGGTAACCGAAGAAACAAAAGAGATGGTACTTCGGAACGTTTGCTTTATGTTGAACAACTTTATTCACTGCTCCGCATATGAGAATGTGATTTTCTGCTGGGTGATGCACGAACAGGCGATCATCGATAGGATACGCCGGGATTTGGATGAGGAAGGATGCAAAACGATCACCGTTTCTTTAGTTGCAGACGAAAGCAATTTGCGAAAACGGCTGACGGAGGATGTCAATAACGGACTTCGTTCGGCAGATGTGATCGAAAGAAGCGTCGCAAGAATCGAAATGTATAAAAAGCTCAATACAATTAAGATAGATACGAGCGGTAAAACGGTCGGCGAGATCGCAGACATGATCGGGCAACTTTCATAACGGAAAATCCCGGTTCGTCGGGATGCTGATAAATTCTAATTTATAGGAGGAAAAGGAAATGACAAAAAAAGTGATATCAAGGATTTTGATAGGTTTGCTGGCACTTTTCCTGATCGTCTGTATCGGCTTTGGCACCTTGTATTTCACAAGGTTTCAGAGCATCGCAACGCTTGAGAAGATCACGGATAACGAGGATGGCTATGATCTCTACACTATGACGGTAAAATACGACTACTCTATTGACGACATTATCAATTCCGGATACACGGACACGCAGGGTTTTGTGGATGCGGTCATCAAGGAATCCCTTCCGCTTCTGCCGGTGAGCATCAAAGTGCCGTCGTACGGATGCAGTGCTTTCCGTACGACAACAACGGACGGGAACGTCCTGATGGGCAGAAACTATGATTTCAAGTTGGACACGTCGGCGCTTATGGTGGTTTGCGAGCCGAAAGACGGATATAAATCGATTTCGTTTGCCGCATTGGATAATGTAGGCGCGGATCAGGCCACCGCGAGCCTGAAAACGAAAATGGCCTGCCTGACAGCCCCCTTCATCGGTCTTGACGGTATAAACGAAAAAGGTGTATCTGTGGCGGTACTTACGCTTCCCAGCGAGCCGACCATGCACGATACAGGCAAGCCAAAGCTTGCCACATCCCTTCTGATCCGTCTGGTGCTTGACCGAGCAGCAAGCACAGAGGAGGCCCTCGAGCTCATACGTCAATATGATATATTCTCTTCCAATGGCAGGGACTATCATTTTATCATCAGCGATGCCTCCGGCAACAGCGTTGCCGTGGAATTCGACTGCGAATCCGAAGGCCGTGAGATGGTGGTGACACCCACGCAGGCGATCACGAACTTCTTCATCATGTATACCGACAAGGTGGACCCGGAGCAGGATAACGGTATGTACGGAAAAGGCACAGCGAAGAAACGCTATACCGCCATGCTGGATGTACTGGAAGCGAACGAAGGCGCCATCGACCGCGCCGTGGCTTGGGAAGCGCTGAAAGCCGCCGCGCAGGAGCCGAACCCCGAGGATATCACCAGCAACACGCAGTGGTCCATTATGTTCGACAACACCGACTGCACGGCGGAGTTTACATTGAGACGCCACTGGGGAAAGAGCTTCCTGTTTGCAATCAGCGACTGAAACGTTAGCAAATCGCAGTTTGTCGGAAAAAGTGCTGATCCCAGTTTGTCGGAATACCGAAAAAAACGGATTGCGATCGGAGGAAAAAATGGAACCACTGATCATTCCCCAAAAAATCTGCGCGGGCGATACGGTTGCCTTTATTTCGCTTTCCGGCGGGCGGGCCGGGGATAGGGACATGATAGGACGATACAATCTTGCGAAATCAAGATTCGAAGAGGAATACCGCGTGCATGTTGTTGAAACGCCAAACGCCCTGCGTGGCAGCGAGTTTCTGTATCGGCATCCGGAGCTGCGTTGGGCCGATCTGGAATGGGCATTGACGAATCCTGCCGTAAAGGGAATCCTCTGCAATATGGGCGGTGACGACTCCTATCGGATTCTTCCGTGGGTCAACACAAAGATCATTCACGACAACCCGAAGGTCTTTATGGGTTATTCGGATATATCCACATGGATGGCCGTCTTCGCGCACGCCGGTGTACGGGCATATTACGGACCCAACGTACTCACGCCGATCGGACAGGTGGGAAAACTGGATGCATACTCAAAGGAAGCAATCCGCAAAGCCCTGTTCAGCAATGAAATCATCGGAGAAATCAACCCTTGCGAAGCATATACACCCATCGAATGGAACGACAGCATAAAGCCGGAAGAGATACAATGGACCCCCAATGACGGATATTCCATTGTTCAGGGCAGCGGAAAAGCCTCCGGACGGCTGCTTGTGATGATGCCCGGGCCGATGAATCAGATCATGGGCACGAAATACTTTCCCACCAAAGAAATGTTTGACGGGGCCGTTCTCGCCATCGAGCACGGCAGACCGTACGGAAACGCCATGGCGGGATTCCATAATCTGAGGGCTTTTGCCGCGGCGGGCGTCTTTGATAAGGCATCTGCCATTATCACGGGAAAACTAGACGATACATCAAGATCCTATCTGCGCAAGGTGATCTGCGAGGAAGTGCATCGGGATGATATGGTCATTCTTGAAAACGTGGATTTCGTTCATCATACGCCCATGACCGTGCTGCCTGTCGGAGCATTGTGCGAAATCGATTGCGAAAGAAGGACATTCACAATATCCGAAGCCGGTACGCGCTGAGCCGAACCCGCGAAGTCCATAGT
>PITX01000102.1 GCA_017577345.1 Clostridiales bacterium | reverse complement strand
ACCAAGCATTGCGGTATCGGTCAGTACCTGCACATAGTGGAAGGTCTCAAAGCCGTATTCCAACAGCTTTTTCGTCTCCACAAAGCGCATGTCCAAATCTTTTCCGTCATCGTCAATCAGGATCTCACACCCGCAGACGATGCTCATGAAGGAAAGGTCACCGTCACTCGCGGTGCTGATCAGGCAGCCGCCTGCCGGCGTGGTAAAACCGGTCTTCACGCCGGACGCCTTGCTGTAATAATAGCGCCCTATCGTATCTGTTGAAGTCAGATAGTTTGTCGTATGAAGTGTTCGCTCCTCCGACATGTTGGTTGCAGGAACAGTATGGCTCGTTGTTGTGGCAAATTCGCGGAACTGCGGATTCTGCCATGCCCAGGTCGCCAGCACCGCCAGATCGCGCACCGTTGTATAGTGCTCGCTGTTATGTAAGCCGTGGGCATTGGCATAATGCGTGCCGTGCATCCCCAGTGCAGCAGCTTTCTCGTTCATCATGGCGACAAAGGACTCTGTACTGCCGGCAATATACTCGGCGACCACATTACAGCCCTCATTGGCAGAGGAAACCATAATGCAGTACAGCATTTCCCGCAGACTGAGCTGCTCGCCCTCCATCAGACCCGCCGTGCTGCCGTACTCACTGAGGTTTTCCAGTGCCGTTGCCGAGACTGTCAGCGTATCGTCCAGATTGCCGTGCTCCAGCGCCAGCATACAGGTCATGATCTTTGTCAGACTGGCAGGGTAAATCTGACGGTCCAGTTCCTGTGCATAGACGATCGTATGGGAATTGAGTTCGATCAGCGCCGTGCTCTTCGCACGGATCCAAAAGTCCTCATCATTCGGCGGGAAGCTGTATTCGATCAGCTCAGGCGGTGTCTCCAGTCCGGTGGGAAACTGCATTTCGGGCGTATCCGTCTCCTGCTGTGCCGTTTCGGAGGAAATCTCCGCATCTGTTTCTGCCTCAGTCTCCGCAAAACACGGCATACTGCACTGCAAAAGCAGGAGCAGACACAGAAAAACCGTCAAGAATCTGTATTTTTTCATAAATATCTCCCATCCGCGGCAGTTTGGGATTGCCGCGGGCAGTCAAGCTGTGGTATAATTCATGTGTATATATTATATCAAAAAACTTGCCCGTGTCAACGGACATGCAGAGGAAAAGACGATGAAACATATCAAAACCGTATGGCTGCTGCTTGCCATCGTCTGCATTTTCTTTGCGTTCTGTTTCGGGATGTCCCGCGGAAGGGGCGCACCGGACGGTACGCAGAGGATCATCACGGAGAAAAGCGGCGTGTCCGTGCCCGAACGCATGATCGGCGTCGATCCGTCCGTGATTCCGGAGCGTACACTCAAAACGGTCATCAATATCAATACGGCAACGCTGGATGAACTGACCTCCCTGCCCGGCATCGGTGAGACACTTGCGCAGAGAATTCTTGACTACCGCCAAAAGCAAGGGAGCTTCTCCTGCGTGGAAGCACTGATGAATGTAGAGGGCATCGGCGAAGGCCGTTTTGAAATGATCCGCAATTTTGTGACAGTGGAGGAAGACCATGAAGATACTGGTAGTTGACGACGAAGAGCTGCTCGTCAAGGGAATAAAATTCAATTTGCAGAACGACGGCTATGAGGTCGTCACCGGCACCAACGGCCGTGAGGCAATTGAGCTGGCGCACAATCCGGAGATCCGCCTGGTCGTCCTGGAGGTGATGATGCCGGAAATTGACGGTATGGAGGCCTGCCGCCGTATCCGTGAGTTTTCGGATGTGCCGATCATCATGCTTACCGCCAGAACGCAGGATATGGACATACTGCTTGGCTTTGAGCAGGGTGCAGACGACTATCTGACCAAGCCGTTCAATATTCTGGAACTCAAGTCGCGCATCCGTGCGTTGCTGCGCAGAAGCGGCGGTCTGGAGAGTGCACGCAACCGTATTACGGTCGGTCAGCTCACGGTGGATACGCAGGAGCGCAATGTCTACAAAAACGGTGTTCCTGTCGAGCTGACGGCAAGGGAATTCGATGTGGTGGAGCTTCTGATCCGTAATCCGAACCGCGTCTATTCGCGCGAAAACCTGCTGGATCTGATCTGGGGCTATGAATACCGCAGCGACATCCGCACGGTGGATGTCCATATCCGCAGGATCCGTGAAAAGCTGGAGACCGTTCCGGCAGAGCCGGAATACTTTATGACCAAGTGGGGAGTTGGGTATTATTTCAAAGCCTGATAGAAAGCTGTCGCTGTTTCTGCGCAGCTCCCAGCTGCGCTTTGCGATCGCCTACATTCTCATCACCGCAGTGGTGCTCTTTCTTTTGAATATCTACACCTCATCGACGATGCGGCGCATGATTTTCCGTGCACAGCAGCAGTCATTGGAGGAAAAAGCGCAGTTAATGACGACTGCGCTGCTTCAGCTCGAGGATCTTTCCTCACCCGATACAGAGCTTGCGATCAATTCTCTGGACGATCTGCGCACGACACGCACCGTTGTTACGGATGCTTCGGGTGTGGCGCTCTATGACTCACTGGAAATCGGCAACGCCGAGGGAAAGCTGCTTCTGTTCCCTGAGCTGGTAACTGCACTGGAGGGGCAGGATGTCTTTTACAGCACGAATGCCGACGGCGCGATCGAAAGCCGCGTTGCCATGCCCCTGATGCGCGGCGGGCAGGTGCTCGGCGCAGTCTATCTGATGCAGTATGACACCGATCAGGCAGAACTGATTGACGCCCTGCAGACCAATGTGCTCCGCATCTCCATTGCGTTGGAGTCAGGCGTCATTCTGATTTCGCTGCTGTTCTCCACTGCCTTCTCCCGTCGAATTAGGCGAATCCTCCATTCCGTCCGCATGATGCGTGAGGGCGATTACAGCCACAAGGTGCAACTGCGCGGTCACGATGAGTTGGTTCATCTGGGACGCGAATTCAACAATCTGGCGGAGCGGTTGGAGGAATCGGAGCAGATACGCCGTCAGTTTGTCTCTGATGCCTCACATGAACTGAAAACACCGCTGGCATCTATTAAGCTGCTGTCCGACTCCATCCTCCAAAACGAAATGGATGCCTCTACCGAGCGCGAATTCATCGGTGACATCGGCAGAGAGGCCGACCGTCTGGGGCGGCTTTCGCAGAAGCTCCTGACGCTGACGCGACTGGACAGTGCCGTAGAGGATGAGCGCGAAATCATTGATGCGGCAGCGACGGTGCGCAAGGTTACCCGTATGCTCATGCCGCTGGCAGACCTGCGCGGCATCACGATCGACAGCACGCTTGCCGACGGTTGCACTGTTATGACTGTGGAGGACGACCTGTATCAGGTCGTGTTCAATCTGACAGAAAACGCGATCAAATACAACCGCGACGGCGGCAGCGTCCGTCTTGACCTGACAAAAGACGGGGAGGATGTGGTGCTGACCGTGGCAGACACCGGCGTAGGCATCCCGCAGGAGGCCATGGAGCACATCTTTGAACGCTTCTATCGCGTAGATAAGGCGCGTTCGCGTGCCGCAGGCGGTGCAGGTCTGGGGCTTTCCATTGTACATGACATGGCGGTACGCAACTTCGGCACTGTCAGCGTCAGCGCAGGCTTAGAGGGCGGCACGGTCTTTACTGTCACCTTCCCGCTGTATGAGGAGGATGCGGAATGAAATACCGTTTACTTTGTCTGCTTTTGTGCCTCCTGCTGCTCTGTGCCTGTGCACAGCCGGAGGTATTGACCGACGAAGCTGAATTTTCTTATTATTACCCTGCCGCTTCCCTGTCTGTCAGGGAAAACGGCGTGATTTGCAGCGCACAGGCACCGCAGGAAGCAACACAGTTTTCTCTGCGTGAGCTGGTGACGGATTATCTGTCCTCCCCTGTGCCGGATAATTCCCGCTCCGTCACACCGGGCAGTTGGCGTCTGCAATCGGTGCTGATGCGCAACACGACAGCCGTGATCGTATTCAGCGGTACAAGCACGACACCGCTGGAATGCTCCCTCAGCTGTGCCTGCCTTGCAAAAACACTGTTGCAGCTTGACGGCATCCGCCGCATTTCCGTTTCCGTACCCGGGCAAAGAGATCCTGTCGTTCTGACAGAAAATGATATTCTCCTGCTCGATACCGGCATGCTTCCGCAGGAGGAGCTTGTCGTTCTCTATTATCCCGACACGGAACTGCGTTATCTGGTCGCGCAGACGCAGGGTGTGCCTGCCATGGGCGCCGCGGAGAAGCCTGCCTTTATCGTGCAGCAGCTTCTGCAAAGCGGAAAAAACGCCTGCATCGCCCCCGGCACAGAGCTGCTCGACATTCGTGTGGAAAACGGTGTCTGCACCGTCAATCTTTCCTCCGCTTTCGGAGAAACATTGCCGGAGAGCTTTGCCGCGGAGCGCATGGCGGTCTATTCCATCGTCAATTCCCTGACGGAGCTCCCGGAGATTACCACCGTTGACCTCTGGGTCTCGGGCGCACCGCTTGAAAAGCTCGGTCAGATGGATATTTCCGCCGGTGTTCTGCGTGATGAGCGTCTGATTTTTACCCCCGCCGGCAGGGACACCGCCGATGTCACACTCTATCCGCTTTCTACCGATGACGGTCTGCTGCCCGCCATTCCGATGATGCCGGAGATGAAAGAGGAGCAGAGCCTCGCCGCAGCCGTCATTGACGCGCTGTTTTCTTATTCCGAAATGAACGGACTGCATCGCTGTATCCCCGAGGGAACGAAGGTGCTGTCCCTGCGCATTGAGGAAACAAACTGTGTGATTGACCTGACCGGCGAATTTTTAAGCGGCTGTGAGAACGGACAGGCACAGCAGCTTGCCGTCCGCAGCATCGTGGCAACGCTCTGCGCTCTTCCGGAGATTGACACGGTAGAGCTTTTGGTGGAGGGAATCACGCCGGACTACCAAAACAGCGGCCTGCGCCTTGTCCATCAATCCGATCCCAACTGGTTTGCCCCATAACAGAAAAAGCGATCGGGCAAGCTCCTTTCGACAAACCGTGCAAACAAAATATCGTATACTGAACGCACATGGTCTTTTATGCCATGTGCGTTTACCTTTTGGGAGGGAGGAAAAACATGAAACTGACAAGCTTTGTGCAGGATCGACAGCTCACGATCGCACTGACCGGAGAGATCGACCACCACAGTGCAAAGGAGATCATGGACACCGTCTCCGATAAGATCGATGTCTATATGCCCCTGCGCTGTATTCTTGATTTCCGGGATGTGCGCTTCATGGATTCCAGCGGCATCGCCGTTGTCCTGCATACCCTGCGGCGCATGAATACGCTGCAGGGAAAACTGCTGCTGCAAAACATTCCCGCACAGCCGTAC
>PITX01000101.1 GCA_017577345.1 Clostridiales bacterium | reverse complement strand
GATCGAAGGCACAGGCACATCTGTCCTGCACATCAGCGGCGGGAAAGCAATGCACGGAACGGATTATTCTGTCATGCCGGACCGCATGGAGGCGGCGACCTATCTTGCTGTGGCGGCGGCCACACGCGGACGCCTCGTTCTGCAGGGCGCGCAACCAAAGCATTTGCAGGCGGTACTTTCGGTGCTGCAAAGCGGCGGCTGTCAGATCGCGCAGCGTCCGGATGAGATCGTCATCCGCTGTGACTGCCTGCGTGCCGTCAGCCCGATCGTCACGGCACCCTATGACGGCTTCCCCACGGATGCTCAGGCACCGGTCATGGCGGCAATGGCAACGGCGGAGGGTGTCAGCATTTTTGAAGAAACCATTTTCTCCGATCGCCTGCGCCATGTGCCTGCACTGTGCGCGATGGGCGCAAAAATTCATGCGACAGGGCATCATGCCGTTGTGTCGGGGGTGAAGTCTCTGCACGGTGCGTGTGTGGAGGCGACCGATCTGCGTGGCGGCGCGGCAATGGTGATTGCCGCACTTAGTGCAGAGGGTGTAAGTGTGATCACAAAATCAGAGCATATGGAACGGGGGTATTCCTCGTTCGTCCGTACGCTGCGGTCCTGTGGGGCGCAGATCGAGAGTGTATAAGGAAAGAAGCCTATGGAACAAGAGAACAGAAAGAGAACAAGTCAGCGACCTGCACCGACCGGTCGGAAAAAGCGGACATCTCCTGCCGCCCGCATGGCAAATCAGCACCGCAGACAGCGTGCCGCTGAGGAGGCACAGCAGGTACAGCAGGCACAGGAGCGCAGACAGCAGCAGAAAATCAAGGCCGCCAAGGAGGCAAAGCGCAGACGAGAGGAAAAGAAAGCGCGTGACTCCCGTGCTGCTGCAGAGGCACAGCGCAGACGCGATGAGCGGAAGGAACGCACGCGTCTGAACGGTATGCGCGACAAGCAGAAACGGAAGGCAAAGCACCGTGTCCGCCGACGCATCAGCCCGGAAGCATGGAAGCGGATCATCATTATGGGCGGCATTGCCGTTGCGCTTGTGTTGAGCATGATCATCTTTTTCCGTGTCCGCACGGTCGAGGTGCAGGGTAACAATTATTATACCTCTGACGAGATCGTGCAGGCCGCGGGGATCGCAAGCGGCGACAATCTGCTCACGCTGTCACGCGGAGAGATCGCGGGGAATGTGATCGCGCAGCTTCCGTATGTCAAGGCTGTACGCGTCACGCGAACACTGCCGGATACCGTCGTCATTTCGGTGACGGAGCATGAAACGACCTTTGCAGTCACGGACGCGGGCGGAAAGTACTATCTGATCACTGCCGCCGGCAAGGCGACGGAACAGGTCGAAGAACATGAGGCAAAGTCTCATATTCTCATTCAGGATATTACCGTGCAGCCGCCGGTCATCGGCGAGCAGATCCATATTGCCCCAAATGAGGATGGCTCGGTCAGTCCACAGGAGCAGTTTGACGCTCTGACACTGCTTCTGCGCGAGATCGAAGCGTCTCAGCTTGAAAAGGATATTACCGTTGTCAGCGTGCCCTCTGCGTTCAATCTGACCGTGTGGTATGAGGATCGCTTTGAGGTGCGGCTCGGTACAACGGACGATTTGGCATATAAGCTGGAATACCTGAAGGTCGTCATTCAGGAGCAAAAAGAGTACACAACGGGCATTATTGACCTGACTTTCAGCAGCGGACCGGAGGCACATGTGATGCCGAATGAGGAATAAAACTGCAAAATTTGTAAATAATTTTCCTAAAAATGAGAAATTCTATTGACCTGAGAGGAATTTCACTGTAAAATAAAAGGGTATAAATCTGTATATAATATTCTGTATCCATATTCAGTATACATAGGAGGAGATTTATAATGTCCGAAGTTTACGCAGATAAGGTAGTTAATATTAAAGTGATCGGTGTCGGCGGCGCAGGCAACAATGTTGTCAACCGCATGATCGCCAGCAAAATCGGCGGCGTAGAGTTTGTCGTTATCAACACCGACCGTCAGGATCTGAATAAGTCCAAGTGCGAGAATAAGCTGCAGATCGGCGAGAAGCTGACCGGCGGCATGGGCGCAGGCTCCAAGCCGGAGATCGGCAAGAAGTCCGCAGAGGAAAGCAGAGCCGCGATCTCCAAAATCCTCGAAGGCACGGACATGGTATTTATCACCGCCGGCATGGGCGGCGGCACCGGTACCGGCGCAGCTCCCATCATTGCGGATCTGGCACATGAGGCCGGTATCCTCACCGTCGGTGTCGTGACAAAGCCCTTCAAGTTTGAGGGTGCCAACCGTATGAAGCAGGCGGAAGCCGGTATTGCCGCACTGAGCGACAAGGTCGACTCTCTGATCATCATTCCGAACGACCGCCTTAAGTATGTCACCGATCAGAAGATCACCTTTGCCAATGCATTCGGCATTGCAGACGATGTTCTGAAGCAGGCTGTCAGCTCCATTTCCGAGCTGGTCGGTTATTCTGACCGCGTGATCATCAACCTCGACTTCGCCGATGTTTCCGCCATCATGAAGAATGCCGGCCGTGCGCACATGGGTGTCGGCACTGCTTCCGGCCGTGAAAAAGCAGAACAGGCAGCGATGGCTGCCGTTGCAAGTCCGCTGCTGGAGACCTCCATCAACGGCGCAACCGGCGTGCTGATCAATGTGACCGGCTCCGCAGACCTCGGTCTGGATGATGTCGAGACCGCTGCCAACATCGTTATGGAAGCTGCTAATCCCGAAGCAAACATCATCTTCGGCGCGACCTTCTCCGAGGAATTTGAGGACGAAATGCGCGTTACCGTCATTGCAACCGGCTTTGACGAGAAGAGAAAGACCGAAAACAAGGGCATCTTCTCCTCCGCAAGCAACGCTGCAAGACCTGCCGTCGCTGAGACGATCACCGCCGATCCCGCCGCAGGTATTGACGATATCGACGAGATCTTCAAGATTTTCAACAAGTAATCTGATTTTTGACGGGTTGCCGATTTCGGCAGCCCGTTTTTTCGCTTTTTCTGCTTTACTTTCGCGAAGCAAAGTGTTATAATATGAGAGAACAAAAATCGGAGGGGATCGTATGAATAATCAAAACAAGCGTTCTGACCCGAACAGCGAGCTTTACCGTGCAATTCTGACGCTGCGCACGCCGGAGGAGCTGCATAAATTTTTTATTGATTTGTGTACACAGGCGGAGCTGAATGCGATCGAGCAGCGCTATGAGGTTGCAAAGATGCGCTATTCCGGCATGATTTATAACGACATTCTCAGCGTTACGAATGTAAGCTCTGCGACGATCAGCCGCGTCAACCGCAGCCTGCTCAACGGAGAGGGCGCATACGAGATGGTCTTTACCCGCCTGAAGGAGCAGGAATGAGTGCATATGAGTCGCTTGCCGTTTCCTATGACGGACTGACCGCAGATATTCCCTATGCAGCCATACTGGACTTTTTGGAGGCGATACTGCGAAACTCGGGCAAGCAGCCGGAAACGGTGCTCGATCTTGCCTGCGGTACCGGCTCCATGTCTTTGCTTCTGACCAAACGGGGCTATCGGGTGATCGCATCGGATATTTCCGAGGAGATGCTGACGATAGCTGCGCAGAAGGCAGGAGCATTGGAGCAGCCGCCGTTTTTTATCTGTCAGCCGATGCAGTGTCTGCGTCTGCCGGAGCAGGTCGATGCAGTGTTCTGCCTGCTGGACAGCCTGAACTATCTGGATAAGCCGCAGGACTGCCAAAAGACGATCGAGCGCGTGTTCCGCACACTCAAGCCGGGCGGCGTATTTCTGTTTGACATCAATACGCCGGAAAAGCTCCGTAGTCTGGACGGACAGGTCTTTTTGGACGAGAACGAGGACAGCTATTGCGTATGGCGTGCAGAGTTTGATGAAGCCGAAAACTGCTGCTATTACGGGATCGACCTGTTCCGAAGGGAAAATGAGCACTGGCTTCGCAGCTTTGAACAGCACTGCGAATATGCCTATGCGCCGCAGCGGCTTGCCGACTGGCTTAAAGAAGCGGGCTTTGCCCGCGTAGAGCAGTACGGCGACTTAAGGCAGGAGGCCCCTGAGACAGGAGAGCAGCGAATTTATTTCGCGGCGTACAAGGAGTGATACGAATGCAGGATTATATCGTTCGCGCCATGACTGCGGACGGCTATATCAAGGCAATGGCGATTTCTTCCACGCACCTTGTCGAACGGGCGCGGAAAATTCATAAGACGACACCGACTGCAACGGCGGCATTGGGACGCGTGCTGACGGCAGCCTCCATGATGGGTAATGTGCAGAAGGCGGAAAACGGCGCACTGACACTGCAGATCAAGGGCGGCGGTCCGCTGGGTACTTTGCTTGCGACTTCCGACGCGGTAGGAAATGTGCGAGGCTATGTGAGCAATCCATCGATCACCTTGCTGGAAAAATACGCGGGAAAGCTGGATGTCGGCGCGGCGGTCGGAACGGACGGGATGCTGACGGTCATCCGCGACCTGCAGATGAAGGAGCCGTATGTTGGCTCTGTCGCATTGGTGACAGGCGAGATCGCAGACGATGTGACGGCGTATTTCGCGCAAAGTGAGCAGACACCGACTGCCTGTGCGCTTGGAGTGTTGGTGGATACCAATCAGAGCGTGAAGGTGGCAGGGGGATACCTCATTCAGCTTCTGCCCGGCGCACCGGAGGAAGCAATCGACAAGCTGGAGGCGGGCATTCAAAGAGCCGGTGCTGTGACCCCAATGCTCTCTGACGGGCTGACGCCGGAGCAGATTTTAGAGCGCGTGATGTCTGATTTCGAGCCGGAATTTCTGGAAACGACGCCTGTTGCCTACAAATGCTATTGCAGCAGGGAACGGGTGAGCGCAACACTGATCGCCATCGGCAAAAAGGACTTGCAGGAAATTGCGGACGAGGGTGAGCCCATCACGATCGAATGCCAGTTCTGCGATACGACATACGAATTCACGCCGGAGGAAATCAGAGCACTTCTGAGCACGCTTTGAGCGGTATTCGGGAGGCGAAAAATGCCTCCCGGAAACACCGGAAGAAAAAACCAAAAAATTCAAAAATAGTGCTTGACAATTTACTGGGCTATGTGTATAATAACAACCGTCGCTGATGTACGACATCTCGGGAGCATAGCTCAGCTGGGAGAGCACATGCCTTACAAGCATGGGGTCACAGGTTCGAGCCCTGTTGTTCCCACCATCATTTGGCCCGGTGGTGCAGTTGGTTAGCACGCCAGCCTGTCACGCTGGAGGTCGACGGTTCGAGTCCGTTCCGGGTCGCCATAGTAACGCATCTGAGCCGAGATTTTCTCGGCTCAACATGCCTCTGTAGCTCAGTAGGTAGAGC
>PITX01000100.1 GCA_017577345.1 Clostridiales bacterium | reverse complement strand
TGCATTTTTCAAAATTCAGAGTATTCCGAACTTTTCAACCAAAATAATGCTTGCTTTCGCAAGGATTTTGACTTACTGCGCAACCCGCGTCCTACCGTACCTATGTACGCCGACGGACGCGAGTTGCTTGTCTTCCGAACTTTTTGACAGCCTGTCAGCGTGTCGAAAAGGGTTTTTCGACACGCTGAGAAATGCCCACCGGTCAAGGTGGGCATTTCCAATTTACTATTCAAATTCCCGCAGTAATTCCGCATCCTCATCACCGAGCAGGTAAACTGCCTCGGTGTCGGTGTCGAGACGGTCATAGCAGGGGGTTTCCGCGCTGTAAAACACGCAGGTACCGCAGGAGGACGAGATTTTCCGCGGAACAGGCGCCATACGCGCCGCAATTCCCGCCGTCGTCATCGCCCGATGCGTTTTTAATGAAGCAAGGTGGGTATGAAAGGTCGCAAGATACTTTTTCATCTCTTTGTCAGCACCAGAGAATATTCCTCATCCTCCAGTTCTTTCACCGTTACATTGTAGCCGCTGTTGTTGGCAAAGCGCGTCACATTGCCGACTGCCGGCTTGTTGTCAACCAGCACTTCCAGCGTATCGGGATGATTTTTGGCGATCTCGCTCTGCGTCCGGATGACCGGAAGCGGGCAGGAAAGACCTCTTGCATCAATCATGATTACTGCTCCTTTTTCAGGTGGGTAACGGAAACGATCAGGATAACTGCCAGGCAGACGATCGTTGCGATCGGGCCGTTGACACCCGTGCCGTCTGCGGAGGAGGCAGTCTTGAGAGTGTGGGCAGCGGCAGCACCTGCGATCATGCCAAGCACGGTGATCGCGCTGTCTACATTGCCCTCACCTGCCAGAACGAGCTGACGCAGCGGGCAGCCGCCGAGCAGGGTGCAGCCCCAGCCGACAACGGTCATGCCGAGCAGATTCCAAAGCCATTCGGTATGCGCGATGGGCTGACCCTCCATGCCCCAGTTCAGGTTGCCGAGAATGGCATTGCCGACCAGAACAGCAACGAGGATGCAGCCGAAGCCCGCCAGAAGACCGAATTCCTTGAACATCACGGCGTCACGGATGCCGCCGACCATGCACAGGCGGCTCTTCTGTGCCAGTGCGCCGACGACCAGACCGAGACCCAGTGCCAGAAGAACGGGAGCGTGCTTGGAGCCGGGACCCTCGGTGGATACAGCAAAGAAAGTCACGCCGATCAGGGTAAGTACAAAGCCAACCGTGAGCATGACCGGGAAAGCAAGACCTTCGACCTTGCTCTGCTTATATGCTCTGCCGAGGGAGAAGTTATGCTTCAGGAAGAAGATACCGATCAGGATGCCGAGAACAAAGCCGACAAGACCGATGATCGCGTTCAGATCGCCGCCGCCGATACGGATGACCATACGAAGCGGGCAGCCGAGGAATACCAGTGCACCGACCATGACCGCCGCGCCGAGAGTGAAGCGGATGACGGGAGAGCTGCCGCCCTTCGGCTTGAATTCCTTGCCGATCAGTGCCATCAGGCAGGCACCTAAAACGATGCCGACGATTTCCGGACGGAAGTACTGCACAACGCCTGCGCCGTGGAGCTTCAGAGAGCCAGCGATGTCACGCAGGAAGCAGGCGATGCAGAATCCCATGTTCGCGGGATTACCGAATGCTGTCAGGGTAACTGCCGCTGCGCCGATGATCAGACCGCACAGCATAACCAGCCAGTATTTTTT
This sequence comes from Clostridiales bacterium, assembly GCA_017577345.1. GTDB lineage: Bacteria > Bacillota > Clostridia > Oscillospirales > Oscillospiraceae > JAZOXB01. The sequence continues at coordinate 3,680 of PITX01000100.1, read as the reverse complement.
GAAAAAATTCTCTTTCATTTTTACACCTCTTTCAAAGTTTGTGTGTTTTCAGTATATTGCAGCCGTTATTTTTTGTCAAGTATCACGCAAAATATTCGACCATGCCGAATTCTGCCGATTTTCTTGCGAATTCCCCCGAATGTGATATAATAGAGAAAAAAAGAAACGGAGGCAGCTATGATCTATCTGGATAATGCCGCGACCTCGTGGCCGAAGGCGCCGGGCGTCAGTGACCAAATGAAATACTATCTGGACTGCGTAGGTGCCAGCATCAATCGGGGCGTGTATGCGCCTGCGCAGGAGGTCGGGCTGAAAACGCTGACACTGCGCGAGCAGCTTGCCGCATTTTTTCACCACCGCGACCCGAACCATGTCATTCTGACCCCCGGCTGTACCGCCGCCCTCAATCTGGCGATCAAGGGGCTGCTGCAGCCGGGTGACCATGTGCTCGTCAGCTCTCTGGAGCACAACGCGGTCATGCGGCCGCTCGTTCAGCTCGGTGTTGCCTTCGACCGTGTTCCCTGCGACAGTGAGGGCTTCCTGCGGTGTGATCTGATCGAGCCGCTCATCCGCCCGAACACGAAGCTGTTCATCCTCAATCATGCCTCCAATGTCTGCGGAACGGTGCAGAATGCCGAGACTGTCGGAAAATTATGTAAACTTCACGGGCTTCCGCTCCTGCTCGATGCCGCACAGAGTGCAGGACATATTGCGGTAGATTTTGAGGCGTTCGGTCTGAGCGCACTCACCATTCCCGCGCACAAGGGTCTCTTAGGACCGCAGGGTATCGGTGCCCTGCTTGTCACGCCCGACTTTGCCGCAAGGCTCGATCCCCTGCTTGCCGGCGGAACGGGCAGTGTCTCCGACTCAGAGAAAATCCCTCCCTATATGCCCGACCGCTTTGAGCCGGGTACGCCCAATCTCCCCGGCATTTACGGTTGGTCTGCTTCCATGGATTATGTAAACCAAGCCGGTCTTGCGGAGCTTCGCAGCCATGAGACGGCATTGACGGCGCACTTTCTGAACGCTCTGGCGGATATTACAAATATCCGCGTCGTCGGAACGCAGGATATTACCCGCCGCGTCGGTGTGATCGGCATTGATTTTTCCGATATCGACAATGCCGAAGCTGCTGACCGTCTGGAACAGGAATTCGGCGTTCTGACCCGCTGCGGCATGCACTGCGCTCCTGCCGCGCATAAGGCACTCGGCACCTTCCCGCAGGGCGTCGTCCGTTTTTCGGTCGGCATCAGCACGACCGAAACGGAAATCGACGAAGCCTTACGCGCCATCCGCATTTTGGCGCAATAAGCCTACAAATCGTCCGCGTCCTGCACGGGAATATCGTCCTCATCGGCAGGTCTGCCCGTATAGCTCCCCTGCGGATCGGTATCGCTCGGCGGTATCTGCGACATGTTTTTCACTTTGTTCTGCTTTTTCATATGAAAATCCCTCCGGCATTAGCTTACGCCGGAGGGATATTTTTATTCGTTGATCCGCAGACGCACGGGTAGAGCTCTGTCCGGCGTGACGATCACGGTGCGGTAGCGGTCGTAGACCACCATGCCCGGCTTTGCGCCGTTCGGCTTTTTGAGGCAGCGCACCTGCGTCACATCAACAGAGACATTCTGTCCTTCGCGTACCTCGGAATAGTATGCGGCAAGCATGGCAGCCTCCGTGATCGTATCATCCGGCACGGGTGCACCGGAACATTCGATGATCACATGCGCGCCGTGGAATTTCTGCACATGCAGCCAAATGTCGTTTTTATGAGCGCTTTTCAGTGAAAGCTGATCGTTTTGACGGTTATTCTTTCCAACCAGAATTTTGCAGCCGTCCGTAGAACGGAACACAAGCGGCTTTGACGGTGCCTGCTTCATCTGTTTTCCCTTGCGGCGGTCGGCGCGGACATAGCCGCCGTCTTCCAGTTCCGCTCGGATCTCGCTCAAATCCCTCTCACTCTCTGCCCGGGACAGCTCTTCCAGCACGCCGCAGAGGTATTGCACCTCGATTTCACCTGCGGCGATCTGCTCCGTCAGGATCTTTTCTGCGTGCTTGGCCTTTGCGTAATCCCTATAGAACTTCGCCGCATTCTGCTGCGGCGACAGATTCGGCTTGAGAGGGATCTCAATTTCGCGCATCTCCGGATCATAAAAATCAACGGCGCGCAGCATTGCCTGTCCGCGTGCGATCGCGTGAAGATTCGCCGTTACGATGTCGCCCATCCGGCGAAGCTGTTCCCTGTCCAGTGTCTTTTCGCGCTCCCTGTGCTGAATCTCCAGCTTTCGCGTAGTCCGTTCAAAGAGGGTCGTCACGGTTTTGCGCAGCGTCTGTGATTTTTGCCGCATCCGGTCGGCACGGTCCGTTTCGGTATAGTATTCGTCCAGCAGCGCGGAAAAGCTCTCGCAGCGTTTCTGCGTCAGAAAATCACCATACTGGGCGATCTCGCGGTAGGAAAAGTCCGTTCCCCTGCCCTCACGCAGCAGCAGGATCGGCTGTTTTTCGCCCGTCATGGCAAGCTCCTGCTTCAAGAACCGTGCCAGTGCTTCTCTGTCAAGTGACAGAATATCCGCATCGATCTCACCGCAGAAGCGATATGCGATCTCTCTTGTAATCAAAGGTGACAGCCCTGCAAAGGTGTCAAGCAGCCACTTGTCCAGCCGCTTCGGGCAGTCTACCGCCTGCAAAAGCGCAGGAATCTCCGCTTCCTCTGTTTCCTGCGGAATATGCTTGTCCTGCCGCGGCGGTTCATGGTAAAACAGCCCCGGAAGGACCTGCCGTGCCTCCGACATTTCAAAGTCCACGCGCCGCAGACAGTCAATGATCCTGCCGTCGGGACCCGTTAAAATCAGGTTGGAATTGCGCCCCATCAGCTCCAGAATCAGATGCTTCCGGCAGGGGATCCCCATCTCGTCCGTGCAGTCAAAGGCGATGCAGACACTGCGCTCCGCCACCGGCTGTGTCAGCCCTGCTACCCTGCCGCCGGAAAGGTGCTTGCGAAGCAGCATGCAGAACATCGGCGGCTGTGCCGGATTGTCAAATGCCGCCTGCGTCAGGTGAATGCGCGGGCGGTTGACATTGGCAGACAGCAGCAGCTTTTCCTTGCCGCGCAGGTGCAGCAGCACGGTGTCGCGCGCAGGCTGCTGAATTTTGTCGATTCGTGCGCCGAGAAGCATCGGCTGAAGCTCCCCAATCACCGCGCTTAAAAATATCGCATCAAAGGGCATCGTTTTCCTCCGTCACAGCTGAAAAAAGCTGCAAGATCCGTTCCTGCTCGCCGTGCAGATACAGCGCGCCGAACAGTGCCTCCACACCCGTCGCCTTGGCATACTGCGCAGGCGTTGCGCTTTTCGGAATCGCGTGCGGATGCGCATTGCGTCCGCGGTGATACCATGCGTTCTCCTGCTCCGTCAGAAGCGGCTGCAGGCGTTCGGCAAGCTTCGCCTGTGCACCGGCGCAGACCTGCGCAACGGTCTTCTGATGCAGGCGTCCGTTGGTCGTACCGCCGGAAAGGCAGAGCTTCGTGCGCACAAGCAGCTCAAACACGGCATCTCCGATATGCGCCAGTGCCAGTGCGGACATGGCGCTGATCTGTTTTTCCGTCATTGCTGGGTGCAGCAGATCGTTCACACGCCCTCGCTCCCTTCTGTCATCAGCAGTCGGTACGCGCCGTACATGCC
>PITX01000010.1 GCA_017577345.1 Clostridiales bacterium | reverse complement strand
GTGTAGCGCGGTGCAGCCTGATAGACGGGTGCAGCGGGCGGTACGGGAGCCGCAGGTGCCTGATACACAGGAACTGCAGGAGTCACGGGCGCCTGATACACAGGTGCAGCGGGCGGTACGGGAGCTGCAGACGACTGATAGACAGGAGCCTCAACAACAGGAGACTCAGCAACAGGAGCCTCAGCAACAGGAGCCTCAACAACAGGAGCTTCAACAACAGGAGCCTCAACAACAGGAGCTTCAACAACAGGAGCCTCAACAACAGGAGCTTCAACAACAGGAGCTTCAACGACGGGTGCTGCGGGTGCAGCCTCCGGCAGCTTTGTGCCGCAGTTCTGGCAGAACTTTTCACCGGGTGCGACCGGTGCACCGCAGGCGGGACAGGACTGTCCGACTGCAAAATTGTTATTTTCCATCATTCATTTCCTCTCTGTATGGATTGTGTGCTCAGAAACCTCCGTCCTGTCTCGGGAGAAACCAAAACGGGTCAGTTTCCTTTTCTGTTTTCAGTATAATGGAGAATTCCCCGTAATGTCAAGCGTTTTGATTTTCTTTGTGCAAAAAATCAGACAAATGACCGCTATCACCGCTCTTACAGCGGCCATAGCGGTCATTTCTATTCTCTTTTATTCGGCGGAAATCAGATAGTAATATACCGGCTGACCACCGTTGATGACGGAAACCTCTGCATTCGGGCAGCGTTCGGAGAAGATCGCTGCGGCGGCAGTTGCCTGCTCCTCGGTAATGTCCGCACCGTAATATACGGTGATAAATTCACTGCCCTCGTCCTTAAGCCTGTCCGCAAGACCGGACAGCAGCTTGTCCACATCGGCATCGTTACCGAACAGGGCACTGCCGTAAAGTGCCAGATACTCGCCGGCGTGAATATCATGTCCGTCAAAGTCGGAGTCACGCGCGGCGTAGGTGATCTGTATCGTGGTGACATTCTGCATGGCATCCGTCATCGCCGCCACGGCATCGTCTTCACTTGCATCGGGGTCAAACATCAGCATAGCGGAAATGCCCTGCGGAACGGTCTTGGAGGGAATGACGATGACCTTCTTTTCCGTCAGCGGAATGGTCTGCTCTGCCGCCATGATAATATTCTTGTTGTTCGGGAAGACAAAGACGGTTTCGGACGGCGTGGCGTTGACTTTTTCAAGGATGTCCTGTGTGGACGGATTCATGGTCTGACCGCCCTCAATGATATTGTCCGCGCCCAGCTCACGGAATACATCCGCAAGACCTGCGCCTGCACAGACAGCAACCATGCCGTATTTCTTTTCCGGCGCGGCAACGCTCTGCGGCACTTCCTCATCCTCTTCAAGGTCGTCCGTACTGCGTGCCTTTTTGCCTGCTGCAAGGTCATCATGCTGCATCTGCATATTTTCAATCTTCGCAAGCTCCAGCGTGCCGTATTTCTGCGACTCGGTCAGAGCACTGCCGGGAATATTCGTATGCACATGCACCTTGAACGATTCATCGTCCTCACCGATGACGATGCTGTCACCGATGGTATCCAGATAACGGCGCAGCGGGGACAAATCAATGTCTTCATACGCCTTGCGGACGATAAAGACCGTGTCATAGGCAAAGGTGATGTCCTCGGTGTCAAAGTCGGTGAAATCCGCCTGTTCTTTGATCGGTGCGGTGCCTGCAGACGCGGCGATCTCTTCGCCACGGGTCACTGCCAGCATCGCCTCCAGCACATACAGCCAGCCCTTGCCGCCTGCATCGACGACACCCGCCTTTTCCAGCACGGGATTCTGATGGACAGTCTGCGCCAGGGCATCTGCGGCGGAGACATAGGCGGCTGCAAGGACAGCTTCAAAGCCGCTGTCGTTCTCGGCGGCGGCAGCCGCATCCTCGGCGGATACTCTTGCCACGGTCAGAATGGTACCCTCTGTGGGCTTCATCACTGCCTTGTAGGCTGCATCCACACCGCCCTGCAATGCGGAGGCGAGCTGTGCGCCGTCACATTCCTCCAGACCCTTCAGGCTCTTGGAGATACCGCGCAGCAACAGGGAGAGGATCACGCCGGAATTGCCTCTGGCACCGCGCAGCATGGCAGAGGCGGCGGTGTCTGCGACCTTGGTCAGCGTCGCACCGTTCAGCTTCTGAAGCTCTGCGGCGGCGGTGTTGAGCGTCATGCTCATATTGGTACCCGTGTCACCGTCGGGGACAGGGAATACATTCAATTCGTTGATCTGCTGCTTGTACTTTTCAACAACGGCGGCGGCACCGATCAGCATCTGCTGCAGCGTCTGACCGTCGATCTTCGTTCTCAATCCGGTCACCTGCCTCTCAGTCGATCATCATGGAGTCGATGATGACATTGACCTCTCTGACCTCAGTCTCCGTCTGCTGTGAGACCATATAGCGGACCTCAGAGACGATGGAGCTGCCCAATGCGGGGATGTTGACGCCCTGATCGATCATGATGTGCAGATCAATGGAGAGCGTACCGTCCTCATTGGTGGTGACAAGAACGCCCTTCGCCATGGATTCCCGGCGAAGCAGATGGACAAGACCGTCGGAGACGGAGCGGATCGCCATGCCCTTGACGCCGAAGCAGTTGGTAGCGGCGTTGCCTGCGATCTTGGTATAGACGGAATTGCTGACAGCAATGCTGCCCAGCTCATTTTCACGGCGGATCATACGAATACCTCCTTAAATCATGCTGGCTTCCCAGCAGTCGGGAGCCTTCAGCTCCAGCAGCGTTGCCACCGTCGGCGCAACATTGGCAAGACCATACTTGCCTTCCTTGATCGTATACCTCGTGTCCTTATCATAAACGATGAAGGGAACGGGGTTGAGGCTGTGCGCGGTGCGGATAGAGGTCTTGCCCTTTTTGGTCTCCGTCATCTGGTCGGCATTGCCGTGGTCGGCAGTGACCAGAACGGTGTAGCCCAGACGGTCTGCCGCCTCCAGGATGCGGCGAACGCCATCGTCCACACATTCCATCGCGGTAATGACGGCTTCCATCACGCCGGTGTGACCGACCATATCGCCGTTGGGGAAGTTGCAGCGCAGGAAATCAAACTTACCGGACTCCATTGCCGCGATCATGTGATCGGTGATCTCCTTCGACTTCATCGCGGGTGCCTGCTCAAAGGGAATGACATCGGAGGGGATCTCCTCGTAGGTCTCCAGGGCTTCATCGACCTTGCCGGAACGGTTGCCGTTCCAGAAGTAGGTCACATGGCCGTATTTCTGCGTTTCGGACAGCGCATATTCACGAATGCCGTTTTCGCACAGAAGCTCGGTCAGTGTGTTTCTGATCACGGGCGGCTGCACCAGATAGTGCGACGGGATGTGCAGATCGCCGTCATATTCCAGCATACCGGCAAAGTGGACACCTGCGTAGTCGCCGCGGTCAAATTTGTCGAAGTCCTTGCGGTCAAAGGCAAGGGAGATCTCCTGCGCACGGTCACCGCGGAAGTTGTAAAGCACAACGCTGTCACCGTTTGCGATCTTGGCAACGGGCTCCCCGTTTTCCGCGATCACGAACGCAGGCAGATCCTGGTCAATGCAGCCAAGCTCTTCACGGTAGGTCTCAATCGCCTTTTTTGCAGAGGCGAACTGACGCCCGATTCCCTGTACATGGGTCTTCCAGCCGGTCTCGACCATCGCCCAGTTGGCTTCATAGCGATCCATGGTGATCTGCATTCTGCCGCCCCCGGAGGCAATGCGGTAGTCGCAGCCGTCCGTACGCAGCTCGGCAAGCACGGTCTCCAACTGCTCCACATATTCCAATGCGGAGGTGGCGGGCACATCACGACCGTCAAGCAGGATGTGGCAGTAGACCTTCTTTACGCCCTCCGCCTTCGCATGGCGCAGCAGGGCGATCAGATGGCTGATATTGGAGTGTACATTGCCGTCGGAAAGCAGACCGAGGAAGTGGAACGCCTTTCCGTGATCCACACAGTTGGAGACAAGCTCCTTCCAGGTCGCGGAAGCAAACAGTGTGCCGTTTTCGATGGACTCTCCGACCAGCTTTGCGCCCTGCGAATAGACCTGACCGCAGCCGAGTGCATTGTGACCGACCTCGGAGTTGCCCATGTCATCGTCACTGGGCAGACCGACTGCCGTGCCATGTGCCTTCAGCCAGGTATAAGGACAGGTATCAAAAAGACGGTCCAGCGCGGGTGTTTTTGCGACCGCTACAGCGTCGCCGCTGCCGCCGTCACCCTTGCCGACGCCGTCCATAATCACCAGTACAACGGGTTTCTTCATATCCGATATGCCTCCATTTTCATTTCTATCAAAATATTTTACTACATTTTCGGCAATAGTACAATACTTTTTTATACAAAGAGACTAACTGTTAAAACAGTGCCATGCGCGAAAATAATGTTGCAAAAGATGACAATGGTGATATAACCATGAGTATAGAGAACTAAAACGAGATCAATAATGTGCAAATAGTCGGTAAGATCAATGACATTTATGACTGTATTGGTACAAAGCGGATTACGGACGATGTGGTCATAACTGAGGAAAGAATCGAACATATCCGTACACGGCATCCGAATGATTATGAAAAGTTTTGTTCGTTTTTAACGGATATTATTGAGAACCCTGATTATATTATCGAAGACAAGAAACCGAATACCGCTGGTGTCTTAAAGGAAATTACTGAGAACGGAGAAAAATTCAAACTTGTTTTGAGAATCAAGGTTGAATGTGATCCTACGGATTATAAAGATTCTGTGTTGTCATTTTGGAAAATCGGAGATACAACATGGAAAAAAACTTTAAAAAATAAAAAAACTTTACAAAAAAGAATAAATGTATTACAATTATCATAGAAAGAGTAAAGGGGTGTTGAGGTGAAAAGTGCGTCCTCATGCGCCACGGCCTTCCGGTAATGGCAAAAGAGATGCCGGGAGCGACGCTCCGGCCAACGCCCCTCAATCTGTCTTCTGACCACCGCTTGGAAACGAGCGGTGGTTTTTCTATGCGCAACAAAACTCAATGACGAAAATATGCGGTGCGTCCCAAAACGGGACGCACCGCATCAGACTGTCAAAAAAGTCCGTAACCGTCAAAATCAGAGTGAGCGGCTATCGGTGTCATTGCGAGGTTTGCGGAGCAAACCGTGGGTGCGCAGCCGTTAGCGACGAAGGAGCGCTACGGATGCGGCCTACCCCCTGCGGGTACAATCTGTCCCTTGCAGATTTTGAGCGTTTCCGATATACGGTAAAAATCTGAAATCTGTTACGGACGGATTCCCACGCTCGCTTCGCTCGCTCGGAATGACAGAGGGGACGCTTATTTCACAAGGATTTTGACTTACTGCGCAACTTCGTCAGCGCAAACTGCATATTCTTCGCTTCGCCGCAAGCGGCAAAGCTCAATCATTCCGTTGCGCTTCCTCTCCGATGGGCAATCGCTTTGCTGGATTGCCCATCGGTTTTTCTTTGAGCCTATGTACGCCGACGAGTGAGAGTTGCCTTTGTTGCGGTACCCGAAAAAATCTTCGTGCGTATTCCGCCCTCGATTTTTTCGACCGCTGCCACTCCTTTTTGCTCGCTGTTTCCGCCACTGGCGGCGCTCGCAAACGTCCTATCTTCCGAACTTTTTGACAGCCTCCCAGCGTGTCGAAAAGGGTTTTTCGACACGCTGATACCCGAACGGGAATTTTACTTCCGTTCGGGTGTATCCTTTATTTCGTGATGGGATGCTCGGCAATGTATTGCTCTAAAAGCTCCGCGGTATCGCGGACGATCTCGACGCACGGGCGTTTGCGATAATATTCTGCCGTACGCTGTTCAGGAATCGGCGAACGGTCTGCGGTGACGCCGGTCAGCAGCTCGCGGCAGAGATATGAGCCGTTGTGCGCCTTGAATCGGGCGGCAAAGTCCTGAATTCGGGTGTACAGCTCACTTTTTTGCTCATGCGTTGCGATGCCGCCATCACCGTAGAGCAGGCTGATGACCATAAAGGCACCGCTTGCCGCGCCGCAGATCTCACGCAGTCTTCCGATGCCGCCGCCGAAGCCGGATGATAGCCTTGCGGCGGTCGCTTTCTCCAGACCTGTCATGTCGCCGAAGGCGAGCAGAACGGACTGGGCGCAGTTATAGCCGCTCGTGAAATTTGCAGCGGCAAGTTCTCCGCGTGTCATGCCTCCGCCTCCTTTGGGAATTGCACCCCATTGAATTTCAGCATGTAGCGGATCGGATAATACCCCTGCAGGTAGTTCTTTTCGTACCATGCAAAGGTAGCATCGGGCAGGTGCATCAGCTCAGGTGCGTCACAGCGGAACAGCTCAAAGGTCATCTGATCTCCGCAGAGCAGTGCCGCGATCAGCTCCTTCTGCTCCTCAGAGGCAAGACGGTCAAAGCAGGCGTCCATCAGAGTTACGCAGATCAGCTCCTCCTGCTCGGCACGATTTTGCTTTGTGGAGAACCAGTAGAGGAAATCTGACTGCGTGAAGGCTTTGCGTGCCGTGACAAGGGCGAGCTTCTGAAATTCTTCTTCTGCGTTGCGCTTGAGGACATCGATCAGATAATACAGCAGGTTTTCGTCCAGACAGCAGCAGTCGAGCAGGACCTCATACGCACTGCGCGGTCCGTCCGGCTCGTCGATCTGCGGCGGCTCGGCAGGGTCGGGCTCGTCGGTGGGAGCTTCTTCCTGCGCAGTCAGTGCCTGTAAGGTCGCCATCAAATCTTCCGGCCTATATGCCGCGTAGATCTCCTCGGCAATCGTTTCTCCGTCCTGCAAAGCGCAGCGGCGTACAAATTCGGGGATGCCCATCGCCTGAATCTGTGTTTGCAGCTCGGCGGCTCTGCGCATCGGCTCCTCCTGTGTGAGCGTAATGCCCTCCGGAGGAATTCTGCTGCCGTCAGCGATCCCCTGCATATATTTTATATAGTATTCGATCAGCGTCATTGTGTTCCACCTCAGGTAGAATTTATCACATTGTCTCTGAAATTGCAACAATCCTTTGACAAGAACACTACTTCTTGGTATAATCATTGCGTATCATACAAGATGAGGTGACAGATCTATGAGAATCAAGATTACTGCAGACAGCACCTGCGACCTTTCGCCGCAGCAGCTTCGTGACAACGATATAACGATGTTCCCGCTGTTCGTCAATAAGGGAAATGAGAGCTTTCTTGACAGCGTGACGATCAACCCCGCGGATATTTTCGACCATGTCGCCGCCGGAGGCGAGCTTTGCAGCACCGCCGCTGTACCGGTCGGTGTCTATCAGGATCAGTTTGAAGAATTTCTGAAGGACTATGATGCAGTCGTGCACATTTCTCTCGGCTCAGGCTTTTCCAGCTGTTATAACAATGCTTGCATCGCCGCGGCGGAGCTTGACAATGTCCGCGTGATCGACTCGAAAAACCTTTCCACAGGTCACGGCCATGTCGTTATGGAGGCGTGCAAGCTGGCAAAGACGGCGACCGATCTGGATGCAATGCAGGCAGAATTAGAAGAACTGACCGGACGGGTGGACGCAAGCTTCCTTTTGGAGCGCTTGGATTATATGGTAAAGGGCGGCCGCTGTTCCTTTGTTGCCGCACTCGGTGCAAACCTGCTGAAGCTGAAGCCCTGTATCGAGGTTGCTGATAACAAGATGATCGTTGCGAAAAAGTATCGCGGCAGTATGGCAAAATGTATGGAAGCCTATGTGCACGACCGACTGGACAATACAACGGACATTATCCCGGAGCGCATCTTTATCACGCATACGCCGGTTACGGAGGAGGTCAGTAAGGCGACGCATCAGGCGGTGCGTGCCTGCATGGATTTTGACGAAATCTGCGATACCGATGCAGGCTGTACGATCAGCTGCCACTGCGGCGAGGGATGTATCGGCATTCTGTATATCCACAAAAAGGCATAAAAAAATCGGGGCTTTTCAGCCCCGATTTTTTTACTGGATCTCCAGCCTGCGCGTTTCCGGCTTGGTCGGCTGCAGCTTGGGAAGCTCCAAGCGCAGGACGCCGTTCTCGTAGGCGGCATGGATGTCGTCTGCGTTGATGCCATTCAGAGAGAAGGCGCGGCTGTAGCTGCCGTAGGAACGCTCGCAGCGCAGGTAACTGCCTTCCTTATTCTCATAGTTGGAATGGCGCTCGGCGTTGATCACCAGACGGTCGGACTCCACATCGATCTGAATGTCCTCCTTGCGGAAGCCCGGAAGATCAGCAGAAAGGATCAACTTATCTCCGGCATCCTCAATATCGGTGCGGAAGGATGCAAAGGTGTCCGGCGCGAACAGGCTGCGCTCAAATGCCTCCAGCTCACGGAACGGGTTAAACAGGGCAGCATCGTTATGTCTGCGGTAGGGTGTCAGGTTCAACATAATAATTCCTCCATTCTTTTCAGGTGCGGTACAGAAGCTGTATCGCTCTTTGTTTCTGTCGTTATTTTCTCTCTATAATGTGAACAAACATACCTGATTTTATGAACGGATTGTTAATTTTAGCACTCTACAGTCAAGAGTGCTAAAAATTGAATATAAGAAATCGGAGCAGCGGTGCTCCGATTTCTTATTGCTCAATTTCCAGCTGCTTATCCCGTATCCGATATATCTTGTCGCAAAGCGACAGAACACTCGGACGGTGTGTGGAGATAATACAGGTTTTATCCGGCAGGGCAGCAATGTTTTGCAGCACTTGTTCCTCCGTTTCCAAATCAAGTGCGGAGGTGACCTCGTCCAAAAGCATAATGGGAGCATCAGCCAACACGGCGCGAGCAATGGCAAGGCGCTGATTCTGACCGATGGAGAGGGAGCCGCCGCGTTCGAACATTGGACTGTAGATTCCGTTTGGAAGCTCGCGGACAAAGCCCTCTGCGCACGCGACCCGTAAGGCGGCGTAGATATCTTCATCGCTTGCCTCCGGACGCACCAGTCGCAGCATATCTGCAATGGTACCGGAGAAAATCACATTGTCCTGCGGCACATAGGCAAACATGCTTCTTGTTGTCGTGGAAATCGGAACGGTATGCTCTGTACTGACCAGCTCTGCTTTCCCGGCATCCGGACGGAGCAGACCGAGCAGAATACGGAACAGGGTGGTTTTGCCGCTTCCGGAAGAGCCGACGATTGCAACCATTTCACCGTGTGACACCTGTAAATTCAGACCGTCAAGAACGGTCGAACGGTCCGGGTAGGAGAAGTGCAGATCCTCTACACGCAGAGTAAACGCGGTATTGCGGATCGCATCCACCGCACTGCTGTCTTCTTCCGGCTCACGGGGCAAGTCAAAGATCGCCATAATTCGCTGTGCACTGACAGTACAGTCGATTGCGGCAGGAACCAGCTTGAACAGAGCGGAAAGTGCACCGGAAAGGTAGCCGGCCAACTGGATGAACAGCACCATGGTACCGAAGTCAATGGCACCGTACCAAAGACGGAATGCACCCCATCCAAGACAAAGATAGCTTGCGAGCATGCTGACTGTGGAGAGCAGGGAAGTGTTGATAACGGAAATGCGGTTGTGCTTCATTGCCGCATCATAGTAGATCTGCTGTACATGATCCAGGCGGGAACGGAAGGAATCGACAAGGTTAAACGCCTTGATCGGCTGCGCGTTTTGGAACGCTTCCTCGTTAAATGCCATCATGTCACTGCTGACCTTGCGCATTTCATTGCTGAGACTGCGCATCCTTCTCACAAAAGGCTTGGCGACAAGCAGGGAAATCGGTGCGCTCAACAGCGTGAACAGTGCCATGGTCGGGTCGTAATACAAAATGACGATCAATGAGGCAAGAAACTGCGCTGATTTTACAACAAGCGTCGGTACCCATCCGAGCACGCTGCCGGCAATGGTATTGACATCCGTGTTGATACGGTTGAGCAGGTCACCGGAGTGGTATTGCTGCAGTGACTGCCAATCCGTGTTCATAAAGACGCCAAAGACCTCTGCACGCAGCTCATTGGAAACGCGCAGATTGATTTTTGCGCTGTAGCGATTGGAGACGGCACCAAAAACAATCTTAAACAGCGCAAACAGAACAACGAAAATGCCGGTCTGCATCACATACCAGCCTTTTTGACCGATAATGTAATTGATCAGGTGTTTGGACAGAATGGCGGAGACCATGCTCAGTACGGTCGTCAGCAAACCGATCAGAATATATATCAGAATTGCCTTCTTATATGCCCGGGTATGATGATAGATCCAGCGGGTTTCGTGCAGCACATCCCGGAGAAGACCTCGATTCAGTTTTCGCAGATAGCGCATGGGGTCATCTCCTTCTTAAACCTCCGCTTCTTCCTCTGCGGAGGTTTCGCTGATCTCATGGGTCAGCTCTTCAGCGGCATCTGCCGCGTCATCGTAGCGGCTATAGCGTTTGCGCCCGTAGGCATAGGAGTTGTTGGAGTACTTATAACCGTAACTGTAGCCGTATCCGGCATTGTACTTGGAGCCGTAGCCATAGCGGGTAGTGCCTGCCTGTGTCTGATTGAGCGCACAGCCGATCAGGTTGGCGTCGTTTGAGGAAAGCGTTTGAATGGAGTTCACGATCTGCGCCGTGCTTGCCATATCCTGACGAACGACATAGAGGGTCGCATCTGCATATTTCGCTATTGTGGCGGCATCCGACAAAATGCCTGCCGGAGGAGAGTCGATGATGATATAGTCCAGGCGTTTGCGAAGAAGGTCAAGCACCTGCTTCATACGGGGCGTGTCGATCAGAGGCTGCGGCTGATCCGTGGTCTGATCACCGCAGAGAAGCAGAAGCGTGGAATGCGGGACATTGAGCAGTCGAAAATTCTCGTTGTTGCCCGAGAGAATATCCACCAATCCGTTAGACGGATCCGTCACGCCGATGGTCTCCTTCAGCGACTGCTTTCGCAGGTCGCCGTCGATCAGGATGACCTGCTTTCCCTCCTGCGCAAGGGAAAGTGCCAGATTGGTCGCGATCGTCGTTTTTCCTTCATTCGGAAGCGTGCTGGTAACGAGAAGGATCTGATGATGATGCTCCTCGAGAATTCGCTGTATCTTGATGCGGAGATTACGCAATGATTCATTAAAGGTCGAATTGACGCGAGGGTTCGTGATCGTCAGTGTCAGATTTGACTGATTGGAATGCTTCTTCATCTTGATGCTCGGGATATAGGCAAGGCACTTCATATTGACAAGCTTTCGCAGATCCTCTGCGGAATGGACGGTTTTTCTTGTCAGTGAAAGCAGGAAGATAGCGGCGACAGCGATGAGGAAGGTGGGACCTGCGAATAAGAGCGCGGTAGAAAAAGCAGTATTGGAATTATCCGGGGTCGTAGGCGGAAAGAGGGGCTCATTGATGATATAGATCTGTGTATCACCGAGTACATTACTTGCGGCCTGCGGATAGACCGTGATCGCCGCCTTCATCAGGTCGAAGGCCTCCTGCGGATCGTCGGATGTTGCCGTCATGGTGAAAAGACCGGCGTCGGCGGTCGCAACGGCAGTGATGGAACCGGAAACAGGGTGTCCCAACTCCATTTGCAGGAGCATACGGGTATTCTCACTGCGGATGATATAGGGGAAGGTCTGTGAAAGCGATTCGGCAGCATTGCTGTCAAGCCATGCGCTGTGACCGATGATGTCAGAGGTCGTTGCGTAACTTGCATGCACAGAGAATACAACAGAGGAAGAATAGTGCGGCACATAGCTGCGGTCGGTCTTGAAAAACACGACACCGCCTACAGCCAAAGCGAGAATGACCGCAAACCAGATCAGGCGTTTTAAGGCGTTATAGAAGTTATGCAGAATAACTGCAAGATTGAAATCCGGAAGGAGGGAGGTTTTGTTTTCATTCATTGTTCGGTTCCTCCTTCTTTGCGGTTGCTTTGCTTACAGTCGGCTGCTTTCCTTTGCTGCGACCGTAGCCATAGCCGTAATTGCGGCGGTAGCCGTACCCGTAGCCGCTACCATACCCGTACCCATACCCGTAGCCGTACCCGTGAGAACCGGAGGGCAGTACGGCAGCACGGAAGGAATGGACATTATTCAAAATAAAACCGAGAAATTCGGAATGGGACTCGTTGAGGGAGTCAATGGCATCGTTGACGGCGATCGCAGGAACCAGATCCTGACGCACGACCAGAACAGTAGCGTCTGCCGCCTCCGCGATCACATCAGCATCGGCAAAGAGCCCGAGCGGAGGAGTATCGACAATAATATAGCTGAAATGCTTACGCAGAGTGTCAAAGATCGGGCGGAAGGAGCCTGCAGAAAAGGCTTCTGTCTTACGGCGGCGTACACTGTCGGCAAACAGAATGTGCAGATGGCTCGACTCCGAGTGGTAGATCGCTTCGAGCAGGGCGTCCTCCGTAAAACCGTTGGCCATAAAGGTACCGAATTCCTCACCGTGTTTGACAGGCTGCTCAAAAATCAGGGACTGTGCCGGTCTGCGGAGGTCGCCGTCCACAAGAAGCACACGGTGATGCTTCTGCGCGAGGGACAGGGCAATGTTCGAAGCAATGGTGGATTTTCCCTCGTTTTCACTGCAGCTTGTGACGACAAAAATCTGCCGTTTATCTTTTTCATGCGCCCGCTCGATCATCACGCGGAGCTGATGGATCGTCTCTGTATAATAGAAGCTGCATAGGGGGTCGGTAATGAGCAGAGAGGTCTTCTTACGGCTCAGTCTGCTGCGAAGGGTGCGCTTTTTCTTTTCGTGGTAGACCGTTGCCAGCAGCTTACCGTCGACCTGATGCTTTGCGCCGGGGGGTGTCTGTATGGTATCCGACTGCAGGACGAACGCAGCAAGCAGAAGGATCATGATCAAAGCTCCGATCGGAGCGGACAGATTGAGCAGCAGGGAACGTGCGGCATTTCCCGTAGCATTTGCGGCAATCGTCGGACCGTTGATATTATCCAGAACCGCGGAGGCAAAGACGGGCTTTGAGTATTCTGAGTGGCACTCCATGATCGCCAGCGCACTCTTGTAGGCTAATTCGGGGGAGGAAGCAGTGACATCCATATTCAGGATATTGGTGCTTGCGGGAGCTTTGATGGTGACTGAAGCGGGGAAGGAAGGGAGATTCATTCGTTCAGCCGCCGCCTGCTGCACAAGGTCACTGGCAAGCAGCTCACCGAACTGTGAGGCGACAGTGCTCGATGCCGCGACGCTGCCGATCTGGCTGCTGCCGGAACGGGATGTGACGGAGAATGTTACGGAGCTTGTGTATTTCGGGGTTAGAGCGATGCGCTGCACGAGATACATACCCATCACACAGATCAGTGCGGAAAGGATGACCATCCAGAAATATTTGACGACTATTTTAATGAAACAGTAAAGGTCATAATCTTCCCAAGAAATATGTTTCTTTTCATCCATTGCATACACCTCCCTTTACTCCACGATCACGGTTAGAAAAACAGTATAGGCAAGCCCTCTGCTGTTTGTGTAGGAATATGAAATATTGGAACAGCCGCGCTTAGAGGTGTCCAGCTGGCTCCAATCAATATCGATATCCTCCGCGTCCAGAAGTGTACCGCCGGAGCTTTCGCGGGCACTGACGATGTAGCTGCGCAGTGTTTCCTCAGACAGCTCTTCGTTCAGATCTGCGTAGACCAGATAATCAGAAAGACGAATGACAGGGTGACGGGAGGTAACGCTCTGAATAATGACGGGGAGCGTTGCCACGGCGGTATCACCGCTGCTGTTCATGACCTGAACGGTGATGGGGTAAACGCCGGGCTCAAGGATGGAAACGGAGGTGGAGGACAAACGGATCCTCTGCGAAATATCTCCGTCGATCATATCTGATGCAGTCAGACGATCCTCCAGTGTGACCTTGCTGCTGATATTAAAGCTCAGGGGCTGTGAAAGGGAGAAGCGCGGCTTGCGGTAATCCGTATAGTGGATGCTCCTGCTGAAGGTACAGTAGTTGGAGGAGGAGTCGAAGACAGCGTAGTAGATCAGCGCACTGTTTGAGCCGTATAGCTGCGAGACCTTCCGGACAATGATACGATCCGTCAGATCGCCGTCCACATTATCGGTGGCAGTCAGACCGACGCAGAGATCCTTATCCGTAGCATGAACGCTCACATGGACGGGAAGACCGTCGCAGACGATCATCGGAGCTTCTTTATCCACTATGGTGCGGTCGTATAAAAAGAAGGAGGTAAAAATTACGGATACCACCAAAAAAAGAACGATTACAGTGATCTGAATATTTCTCATAGGTATTCCTCTTCAAAACTCCTGCTCAGGGGCAGGGATGTGTCTGTCATGAATAATTCGGTCGGGATTGGTTTCCAGAAGAAGCTGAATATACTCCGGGGAGCACAGACGACTCAGCACAGGAAGGAGGGACTGAAAGCCCGTTGTGCGGTAACGCGGGTCATGCGCATCACTGGCGATCACATGGGCGATGCCGGAGGCGAGCAGATGGGTGCCTGCATGATATGCGCCCTCTCCCAGCAGCCCGAGGATACTGCCCTTGTTGAGCTGGATGATATACCCCTTGGCAAACCAGCAGACAGCGAGGCTCGGATCATGCTGTACGCAGTCATACCGCTCCGGATGCGCCACGACCGGGATCAGACCGCGCCGTGCGATCAGCTCCAGAGAGGAAGTCATGCTTTCACCGGAGGCGTGAAAGGAGAACTCCACCAGAAGATACCGCGAGTGATTGAGCGTGACGACCCGTTTGGAATCGAGCAGCTGCCTCAAATTGGAGCGATGCGCAAAGAGCTCACATCCCGGAAGAATGCGCAGGGGAATGCCGCGCTGTTTCAGAAGGGCGCGGAACATGGAGAAGCATTTGGCATAATCTCTGCCACGGTAGTTCGGTCTTGCGCCGCGGAGATTACAGTGCGGTGTGCAGACAATCGTATCCACACCGCTGCGCAGTGCGTGCGCGGCCATCTCACAGGCAGCTTCGGCGTTTTCCGCGCCGTCGTCGACCAACGGGATGATATGGCAGTGCAAATCAATCATAAGTACCTCCGCTGCACGACCTGCAGACCTCTCCATAATATACATTATCTAATATAGCATATCGG
>PITX01000099.1 GCA_017577345.1 Clostridiales bacterium | reverse complement strand
ATATTAGGCCCTAGGCCTTGTGCAGATGCGATCCGGCGAAGGGCTTTCACGGTATCGCGTGCAGTCTCAAACTGCTGTGCGCCGTGGGTGATGCGGTCGCATTGGAGCAAAACAGTCACCCCGGCACTTTGATGGAGAAGCTCCGCAATGAGCTCCTTCTCAATGCCGTTGAAATCCGTGAAGCCGTCAAACCAAAAGGTCTTTCCCTTGGCATAATCTCCGATTTCCAACGCACACAGCAGGCGGGTCAGCTTGCTTTCCGGATTTTGCCCCAAATTAGCACTGACGGCATCAGAGCTCTCCATGAGCAGCGCAAATTCCTCTGTTTTGACCGCAAGCACGCCGCTGAGCTTCCCAGCCGCCTGATACAACCGTTCAGGTGTAATACAGTAGCTGCGGAACTCGTCAAAAATATCCATGAGGTGAAGAAGAAACTCCGGCTTGCTGACGCTGTTTCCGTAGATTTTCAGGCGCGAACGCACCTGCTCTACTGCCAGTGACATCATAAGCAGGCGTCCGGAAGCGTCGGTCTGCGTATCGGCAATGCCGCCCTCTGCGGAAAAGACGCGGTTGGCAAGTCTGGAAAAGCTCAAAACCTCCGCAAACTGTCCGATTTTATCACCGCCGTATTCGCACAGCAGGCGCTCCGTCATATGGGAAAACTGCTCGGGGACGATGAGAATATGACCCGACTCTCCCCGCTCAGCGCATTTACAGAGCTCACGCATCATGCGCTCCCGGTTTACTTTTCTGTCCGTGCAAAGTCTGATTTGAAGCATCTGTTTTTCACCTCTGTACCTATCATACCATATTTTCAGTCCAATTGACAGGACAATAAAAAAACTTCCGAAAAATCTCGGAAGTTTCAGACTGTCAAAATAGTCCGTAACCGTCAAAATGAAGAATAGGATTAGGATACCTGTCATTGCGAGACCAGTGCGTACACTGGTCTCGGCAATCTGTCCCTATCAGGTTTTGAACCTTTCCGATGTACGGTAATAATCCGAAATCTGTCCCTTTCGGATTTCTAGCTTTTCCGATCTACAGTAAAAATCTGAAATCTGTTACGGACAGATTCCCACGCTCGCTTCGCTCGCTCGGAATGACAGGGAGCGAAAAATCGGGGCTTTTCCGCTCCGATTCAGCGTATCCAAAATAGTTTTTTGACACGCTGAAGCTTCCGAAAAATCTCGGAAGTTTCTCAGCTTTTCAGAAATTCGATCAATTTTTGCAGCCATTCAAAGGTTTTGAAGCGGATCTCATAGGTTTCCTCGCCGCCGGTAATCAGCTCCGTTTCCGCCTCGTCAAAGCCGCCGACTGCCGCACATTCCTCCAACGCGTCCGAAGTCGCGGCGGTGCAGAGAGACGGGAATACGACGCACCACCAGTTGTGCCCCTGTGCTTCACCGATTTTGATGCGCAGCGACGGATAGGTTCCCGCCGGAAGTGTAAAGGTATCGTAGTATCTTGTCGGAAAAACCTCGTCTGTGATCGTTGCTGTCACAGCCTTGTCACCGGAGGCATTTTCAGCAGCAGTGCAGATCTCCGGCAAATGCGCAGCAATGCTTTCCCTCGCCTGCGCTGCATCGGTACAGCCTGCTGTCAGCACTTCAATCACCGGAAGCACGGCATCGCGCACCGTCAGCTTCTGCGACTGGTCCTCCTCGCTGTCGGAATTTGCGACCACATGCAAACGCACCGTCTTCTGTGCAAGCTGTTCCTGTGTCCAAAGTGTCTCCACCGCACCCAGACAGAGCGCAGTAAATGCCACAAGTATGATCCAAGTAAAAATTCTGATTTTCATAAAGAAACACCGTCCGTATGTAGAAGATATCTGCATTATGGACGGTGTTTTCAGTTTTTATACGGTTTTTGCGGTAAAGCTATGCGGATAACGGTCTTTCAGTGCTTCGCATGCCGCATTTGCGCAATTCGGGCAGTGGAAAATACCAAATACGGCAGAGCCGCTGCCGGTCATCATGGCACCGAGTGCGCCATGCACCGAAAGTTCGGCTTTGATCTGCTCAATTTCAGGATAATCAAACAAGGTCTGCTCAAAGACATTGCAAAGCTGTGCGGCAATGTCCTCCCGATTGCCGTTCTGCAGTGCGGTGAGCATTGCATCCGTATCCGGCCGCTCGCCGATTTCGATGCTGTCCAGTCTGCGGTACAGCTCCGGCGTAGAGAACGCAAGTGGCGGCTTGCACACCACGAGGTGCATTTCCGGCGCATCCGGGAGCTTTGTCAGCCGTTCTCCCCTGCCCTCAGCCAGTGCCGTACCGCCGAGCACGCAGAACGGGACATCCGAGCCGACCTGCGCACCGAGATCACAGAGTTCGCCAATAGAAAGCGGAGCATCTGCCCAACGGTTCAACGCACGCAGGACAGCCGCTGCATCGGCACTGCCGCCGGCAAGTCCTGCCTCGGATGGGATACGCTTGCGGATACGGATCTCGATGCCGTCCGGCTTTTTGCCGATACGGTCAAAATAGATGCGTGCTGCTTTCCATGCAAGATTTTTTTCATTGCACGGAATGCCCTCCGCATCGCAGGAGAGCTTCCACGGCTTACCCGTATCTACAGCGATTTCAATGTCATCGCAGAGGGAAATTGTCTGCATGACAGATTTCAGATCGTGATAACCGTCGTCGCGTTTCCGGAGAACATCCAGCGTCAGATTGATTTTTGCAAATGCGCTTTCCGCAAGGGTGATCATTTGATTTTTCTGCCCTCAAGGTAGTAACGCTTTTCACGGCTGTGACCCATGGAGAAGGTCTTTCTGGGCAGGATGCCGTCGGCGATAACGCCGCGGAAGAGCTGGCTCTTTTCCATTGCGGGAAGCAGGAAGCCGATGGCGTTATCCTGCTTTGCAAGGTTGATGAGAGCATCGTCGTCATGGATATAGTCGATCTCGCCCTCATGCTCCTTCAGATAACCATCCAGGAAGCCCTGCAGGACACCGACTGCAAGCTGGCTTTTTGCCTTGTCCAGGCAGATCGTGCCGCTCTCCTCACCGATAAACCACTTGACCTCAAAGCCCTCATCTGCGCAGGCTTCGTTCTTCAATGCTTCGAGCAACGCCTTCGGATCGCATTTTGTGATCACGCGATGGATCGGCTCAAAGACCTGCGCCTCATCATGGATATTCTCCAGCTCAACGAGTGCAAAGCGTGCCGGATGATCGGAAAGATCAACACCGGGATTTTTTGCCTTGAGTTCTTCGTAGCAGGACTTTGCGGTGGCAAGAGAATGGTTGCCGTCACCGACAGCGAATACCATGGGAACTCCCTTGAGGTCTGCATATTTCCTGCCGACATTGGCAGTATAATCGGTCAGGCGGGCATTGAAGGCTTCTGCCTCTGCGCCGTCAACCAGCCAGCCTGCAATGTGGTTGCCGCCTTCCATCAGCTCAAAGTCGTAAATCTTTTTCAGGCTGTCCTTCTTTGCGGCGATCGGCTCGATCAAAACCTTGTCATGGTCGTCGCAGAGCATCAGGATATGCGGCAGCTCGATCGGTGCATCGCGGCGGACACGCATACGCGGCGGAATACGCTCAACGACCGTGCGTTCCGTTGCACGGATGGCAGAGGTGGAGCCGGTGGAATAATCATAGGCGTCCAGATCGACCATGCCCATCAGGCCCTTGCGGATCGTGCCGTTTTCCAGCGTACGCTCGACATAGACGAGCGCATTTTTATAGGTCTTGAAAACATTTTTCTTCAAATACTCATCCATTGTGGCATTGATGAGTGCAGTATGCTCCGCTTCCTTCTCCGTGCCGAGCTCTGCTTCGGGCAGGATCAGATTGATCGTAGAGGGTGCACCCTCGGCGTTCTTGCGGACACGCTCCCAGTAGGCAGGGTCGGAAGTGAATTGGTCACAGGCAATCACTGCCCATTTTTCCATGTCCTTTACTTCGGGGAACAGAATATCAGCCGGTAAAAATGCGTTCATGATGTAAACCTCACTTGTATTTTTTGTGTAACACAACAGATTTATTATAGCTTAACTTCACTTTTTTGTACAGACCTTTTCAAAAAATGCTGTCCGTGATTTTTTACAAATTTCACCTGAAAAATTGCGTATAGTGACGGAAATAGAAGTTCATAATAGGAACAGCAAAAAAACAGGAGGAACAACGATGGATACTTTAGCGCTGATTCTCAGCATTATCGGTTCTCTTAACTGGGGACTGGTCGGCATCTTCCGATTTGACCTTGTTGCATGGCTTTTCGGCGGTCAGACAGCCACCTTCAGCCGCATTATCTATACGATCGTCGGACTTGCCGGTCTGTGGTGCATTTCTTTCCTTTTCCGCAGACGCGCAATCATCGATGCAGAGGACGCATAAAAACGGGGCTGATTCTACAGCCCCGTTTTTAACTATTTGACCAGTCTGCTCAGCTCACCGATATAGGTATCGGAGCTGATCATCATCGGATAGTTCAGAATAATGCAGTCTGCAACTTTCTGATCTTTGGCAAACTGTGCAATATCCATTGGCGGCTTACCGTCACGGTTGAACTCACGCGGATCGACCACGATGACCTTGCTGTAGTGACTTGTCAGCCACGGTGCAAAGGCGTTGCCGTAGGATTCCTTGATCAGCATACACACAGGACCGTCGACATCCGTCGTGATGATCGTGATCGGGTGGTCACCGCCGAGGAAGCAGAGATATTTGTTGGAAATATCGGAATCCACATGGCAGATGGTGCCCATTTCATAGCGCTCTGACAGTGTAGTATCCATATAATAGTATGTATCGATTTCCACATGCGGGCGGTAATACTGCAGCGTGTCGGGATTCTCGCGCAGGATCGCACTCTGCGGATAATTCTCCAGGAAATTATACATAGAGCCGATAAAGGTATCATACTGACCGGTTTCAAAGGCATCCAGCGGCTCGGCTTTCAAGCCTGCCTTTTCGCAGAAGGCGGTATAGGCATAGTATGCACCGAGCTGTGTCCAGTGATGGTCCGTCCGGAAATAGACATATTCGTTGATATGCGATGCAAGCTTACTGTAGGCATCGACACATTTCACATTTTTGCCCATGTGATCGTAGGCGTAGGAAATCATGCCGGTCTGTGAGCAGTCACCCGTGTGGTAATCGTCCGGCGTATAGAACTCCGCAGCGTTCGGGACGAGAATGCTGTAGGTGTTGATCTTGCTGCCGAGGGCGGTTGCGATAGATGTGATCGCAGCGGAATAGTTGTCAATGGAATCGTAATCGGCATATGGCACTTCAACAGCGCGATTGCCGATCAGCAGGGCTGCACCGAGATTTTCCACCAGCATACCGGGCTGCAGACCGTCACTGGGCTCAACGCTTTCCTGCTCCGTGACTTCCGTCGGTTCCGTCACTTCGGAAACAGTGGTTGCCGTCGATCCCGTCTGTCAAGAGGAAGGCGTTGTCGGTGTTT
>PITX01000098.1 GCA_017577345.1 Clostridiales bacterium | reverse complement strand
AGTCATAACCTTCCGATTCATTCATGTTCAGTTTTCAGGGTGTATCCTGATGAGGTAACGGAGTAAGAGACAAGCTAAACCTCCGGCACCAAGAAACAAGTTCAGTAACTGGAAAATGGTTACTGATAAGACATCGTATCCAAACCGATTCAAAACTCGGCAAAGCGGATTTGAATCGGAGAGGAGAAGCAACGAAGCGGCATGAAGTTCTCGACCGGACCGTAAGGTGTGGGCGGAAACGGAATGAGCGAAGCTTGCTTCGACGCAGTTGGTGTTGATTGCGGTGAGGGTCCACCTGTTCCCATCCCGAACACAGAAGTTAAGCTCATTTGCGCCGACAATACTTGGCGGGTGACTGCCCGGGAAGATAGGTAACGCCAACACAGACCTCCTACTTTGGTAGGAGGTTTTTTCGCCTACAACAGTCCACAGGACTGTTGTTACGGCAAAGACAATACTTGGCCTACCCAGGAAGATAGGTAACGCCAACACAGACCTCCTACTTTGGTAGGAGGTTTTTTCGCCTACAACAGTCCACAGGACTGTTGTTACGGCAAAGACAATACTTGGCCTACCCAGGAAGATAGGTAACGCCAACACAGACCTCCTACTACGGTAGGAGGTTATTTTGTTTATTCCGGAAAGCATTGTGTTCTTGATTGGTGTGGACCAGGTTTGTTTCTGTCATCGCGGAGCACGCCGCGGCAATCTGTTCCTTTCTGCTGCTGACCTTGTTCGTTCTGAGTCGGAAGGCACAGATTGCCACGCCGATTCCATCGGCTCGCAATGACAAAACTGATACTGTTTTGTGTAATACTTACTGCGGATTTAACTGAAAGAACAGCCTCCCGTTTTTTCGGGAGGCTACCGCAACAAAGGCAACTTCCATCCGTCGCCGTACATAGGCTTAAAAATAACCGATGGGCAATCCAACGAAGTGATTGCCCATCGGAGAGGAAGCGCAACGGAATGATTGAGCTTTGCCGCTTGCGGCGAAGCGAAGAATATGCAGTTTGCGCTGACGAAGTTGCGCAGTAAGTCAAAATCCCTGTGAAACAAGCATTTACGAGAACATATTATTTGAAAAAGCTCCCCATACGGAATGTTATACAATTAGGCAAGCAGCGCCTGCCGGCGTTCACTCGTCATGGGTATCACTCCAACAGGCGTTTGGCAAGCAGTTCATTTTCACGCGAAAGTCTGCGCAGACGCTCGATATTTTCGACGGCAAAGGGCTCTTCTGCCATGGCCGCGTCGATCAGATCGCCCAGTGCAGCGGCGGTGACCTCCGCGAGCGGCAGATACAGCTCCTGCCCCAGATAGTCCAGAAAGCCGCTGACCTTCGGATCGTAGACGACACCGACCATCGGCACGCCCTGTCCGGAGGCGAAGATCAGCGTATGCAGACGCATGGAAACGACCAGCGACATGCGCCGCACCAGTGCGAGGATCTCACCGCCGTTGATGCCGGCGTTCAACACCAGATGCGGGCATTTGACCTTTGCGGCAACAGCCTTTGCCGCCGCCTCGTCACGGGCAGGCTCCATCGCGTAAAGGATCGGAGTGAGACCGTATTCACGGTGCGCGTAGTCGGCGGCATTGGCAAACGCGGCGATCTTTTCTTCAAAGCCCTCCCACGGACGCACCGCCATCATCATATAGTGTTTTCCGTCTGCCAGACCGCTGCGGCGCAGATAGGAGCGGAGCTCGTCGGTGTCCGGCGGGTCGATCAGCAGAGCGGGGTCGGCGTTGAGGTGGATCTCGGGCCTTGTTACGCCGAGCTCGTGCAGAATTTCGATCGAATAACGGTCGCGGACGGAGATGATGTCAGCGTGGCGATCAAGCACCTTACCGGCGCGTTTCTGATTGCGCGGACGGGAGATCGGTCCAATGCCGCAGCCGTAGAGCATGATCTTACAGCCGTGGAACGCCGCCTGCCGGATGCTGAACAGGTAGTACAGCAGGGAACGCGTGCTGGTGGCATCCTGCATCAGGGTGCCGCCGCCGCTGATATAAAGCTTACTGCGGCGCAGAAGTCTGCCGATTTTGAAAATATGGAAGGCGTGCACTGAATTGATGTTGGCGCAGAGCTTGGTTTCCATCGGGTTGCGGCTGAGGGCGCAGATCGGCAGGTCGGGATCGATATGCTGCAGCTGCTCGACAATGGCATTCAGGATGGCGTTGTCACCGCTGTTGCCCTTTCCGTAAGCACCGCAGATCACCACGCCGTCACGCCGGTACTTCGGACGGGCGGCACGGCGAATGATCGTCTCATAGATGCTTTTCTGCTTGCCGACCATCGCTTCGAGCGAAAAATCGCGCTTCGTTTTCTCATACAGTGCCTCACCCATAGCGGCTCTCTGTTCCGGATGGGCGGCAAAGAAAACCATATGCTCGGCAAGTTTGTCCGCATCCTGCGGCTGAAACAGCAGGCCGTTGAAGCCGTCGTCGATCAGCCATGGCACGCCGCCGACCTGCGAGGAGATCGTGGCGCAGTGCATTCTGGCACCCTCGGTCAGCGCATAGGGGAAGGTCTCGGAGAGGGATGTCAGCACATTGACATCGAGGGCATGGTAGAAGCTGTCGATGTCCTCCTCCCAGCCGACAAAAGCGACTGTGCCATCCGGGCAGAGCGTTGCGGCAAGGGAGCGGATCTCCGCCTCCTGCTCACCGGTACCGGCAATGGCAAGGCGGATGTCAGGGCATTTCTGCACGGCTTTCGAGAATGCGCGTACGAGAGTCGTCATATCCTTGACGGGGTTGATACGGGCGGCAATGCCGAAAACAACGGCATCGTCCGCAAAGCCGAGCCTTTTCAGATAGTCCTTCCGCGGCACGGGACGGCATGGCTTGGAGAAATCGACGCCGTTATAGAGCGTGTAGATGCGCTGTGGATCAAAGCCGCGGGAAATCAGCAGATTGGTCATGCCCGCGCTCACGCCGATCCACGCGTCAAAACGCGGCAGGGCGAGCTTGTTGATGTTGCCGTAGGTCAGAGCCGCCATGCGTCTGCCCAGATAGTCCAGCCGGTAGTCGCTGTGGATGGTGGAGATGACGGGAACGCCTGCCTTTTTCCGCAGGAGCATACCCATCATGTTGGCGCGGGCACCGTGGCAGTGAATGACCTGATAGCCGTCATGACGGATCATGGCAAGGATGCGCTTGCGGGTACGAAGCAGGTCGTTGTCCTCAATGACGGTGGTCGGGATGCCGAGCTGTCTTGCCTCGGCGGCAAAGGGACCCTCGGTGAAGCAGATCATGTGGACGGTCTCGGTTTTGTTGAGCCCCGATAGCAGGGAAAGCACATGGGTTTTTGCGCCGCCGACATCACCGCCGGAAATCATGTGGATGATTTTCATAGCCAAATCCTCTCGGGCAAGAATTCTCTTGAATTTCTTTGTATAATCAACTATAATTATAGTACATTTTATATGAAAATACAAGGATTTTGGAGGTTAGCATGGAACAATCCGAAAAAAGCAGAAAACTGAACATTATTGACATCCTTGTGATCGTCATTCTTGTTGCCGCGGTGGCATTTGCGGCGTATAAACTTCTGAACAGGGGCAATGAATCCCTTTCGGACGCGAACGCACTGGGTGAGCCGAATATCCGCTTCACGGTGCTGTGTGACGATGTAGACCCCGCCCTTGCCGAGAATATTTTATCTTCTCTTTCCGGCGAGCCGATGAGCATCGGCGGCAGCACGGTGGAGATGACGCGCCTGTATAACAGCAACAAGCTGGTCGATGCACAGGTCGTTTCCTATGAAGCCGTACCCGGCACAGAGGGGACGAGTGACCTGCTTCTGACCGTGGAGGCCAATGCGACAGCGACGCCGGGTGCTTACTCGGTCGTGACGCAGGAGATCCGCATCGGCAAGGCGTATATCGTCAAGACCATCGGCATTGAGACCGAGGGCGTGATCCTGTCCATGGAGAAGCTGGGATGAATGAGCTGCTGAAAACCAGCCTGCTGTGGAGAACGGTCGCCGCGCTTGTTGCGCTGATCGGCAGATCTCCCGTGGGACGGGCATCGGCGGCACTCGGACGGCTTTGGCGGCAATCAAATCTGTACCGCATCTGTGCAAGGCTTCTTTGCGCGGACGGTCTTGCTGGGCAGTCTAAGACGGCAGGCATCTTTGACCGCGTCAATGCCGCGCTGCACCGCTTGGGCGAACGGGTGATGCCGACGGTGCGCGAAAGCCTGCTCTGCCGCCTCTACGCGTGGGTCATGCGCAAGGGGCGGGAAAGCCTGCTGTTAGGTTGGCTGTTTGCAGGCGGCATGACGGCAATTTTGCTGTTTTTGATCGCCTCCTATGCGGCGATCGACTGGCTGCTGCGCGATGTGCTTGTGCTGGGCGCGATCTCGTCGGTGTGGGATGAGGCACTGATGCTTTTGTGCCTTTTGTGGATCGTCGTGCGGCGTATCAACACGAAACAGCCGCTTCGCAGTGCATTCACCACGCAGGATGTTTACTTGATCTTCTATCTGCTCGTAGGCACGGCACTGCTGATGCTGACCTCCCGCTTCTGGGACATCAACATCACGGGCTTCCGCGCAAGTATGCAGTATATTCTGCTGTTTTTCCTTGTCACGCGTCTTCTGCGCGATGAACGCGATCTGCGGATGATGTATGACACGATGGTGCTGATCGCACTTGCCTTTGCACTGCATGGCATCTGGCAGTTCATCGTCGGCGTGGAGATCCCCGAAAACTGGCAGGATCAGGCGGAGACCGCCGTCCGTACCAGAGTGTTTTCGATTTTCGCCAATCCGAACATCATGGCGGCATATATGCTCCTGTTCGCGCCGATGGCGATCGGCAGAGCCTACGCCTGCAAAACACCTGCGGCACAGACCTTCTTCTGGTTTGCGGGAATTTGTATGTGCGTTGCCTGCCTGTTTACCATGACGCGTGCGGCATGGCTGGCACTGGCGATCGCTGCGGTGCTGTTCGCGCTCATCGTTGACCGCCGTCTGTTTGCGCTGATGCTTCTTGCGGGCATTGCGGCGTGCTTCCTGCCCTTTGTCCGCAGTCGTATCGGCTACCTGTTCACGCCGCAGTTTGCCGAATCGAACGCGAGAGCCGGTCGCGGCAAACGCTGGGAGACCGCTTTCGGCTATCTGGATGAGCATTACGCCTGGGGGACGGGTCTCGGCTACGGCATCTTCGGCGGTGCGGTCGCGGCGCAAAATCCGATCAATCCGGATTACAACTATATGTATGTCGATAATTACTATGTGAAAATTCTTGTCGAAAACGGGATTGCCGGACTTGCCGCCTTCCTGACGAGCGTCCTCGGACTGCTCTGGAACGGCGTAAGGTCGGTCGCGCGGTCGTCAAGAACGGGCGACAAGCCCCTGTGCGCCGGAATGTTTGCCGGTCTTGTCGGGATTTTAGTGCACAGCTTCTTTGAAAGTCTGTGGGAGGAGCCGTATATGATGGCACTGTTCTTTGCGGTCGCCGGTATGCTGATCTTCGCAGGTTTTCTCAAAAGAGAGAAGGAGGAAACAATATGAAATGTATGCTTTGCGGCAGGGAAAATCCTGCCGACGCCCTCTAC
>PITX01000097.1 GCA_017577345.1 Clostridiales bacterium | reverse complement strand
TCCCGTTGAAGGGATCGACCAGTGCGGTCAGGATTCGCGGCGTGTCGTGCGTGCTCAAAATATTCATCACGCAGGAAAGCACCTGCGGCGGATAGTTCTCAGCAATTGACATCAGCGTTTCACCGAAGGCACTGCCATCGTCCACACCCGTGACATAGCGCACAATCGCGGTGCGCCACGGATAATTCATCACGCTGTCCAGCTCGCCATCGACGAAATAGCGGCGTGAAACGCCGTAGGCGCGTTTATTCGATGCGTCCTCCCACACCTCGCCGATCAGAAGCGCATCGGGCTTGACGGCACGGATGCGCTTTTTCAGCCGGAAAATGAACTCGTCCGGAAGCTCGTCCGCCACATCCAGTCGGAAGCCGTCTGCGCCCAAGCGCAGCCAGTGCGCAACAACGGAGTCTTCGTCCTCGATGATGTAATTGATGTAGCCCGGTGTCAGCTCCTCGACATTGGGCAGAGTGGGCATATTCCACCAGCAGTCATAGCTGTCCGGGTAATGACGGAAGCGGTACCAATCGCGGTACGGTGACATAGGATTGCTGACTGCGCCGTTTCCGAAAATATGCTTGGCATCAAAATAGACGCTGTTGCTTCCCGTGTGGGAAAACACGCCGTCCAGAATGACGCGGATACCCTGTCGATGCGCCGCATCGCACAGTGCTTTGAAGTCACTTTCTGTGCCGAGCATCGGATCAACGCGCTTATAATCGGCAGTATCGTAGCGGTGATTGGAATATGCCATGAAAATCGGGTTCAGATAGAGCACACCGACGCCCAGTTCCTTCAGATACGGGAGCTTTTCACGGATACCATTCAGATTTCCCCCGAAAAAATCACTGCACCAGTTGCCCTGTGCATCCGGCGTGTACTCCGGCAGCTCATCCCAGTTATTATGTATGGAAAACGGCTGAAGCTTTTCCGTCAGGTCACATTCCCCTGCACGGTAAAAGCGGTCGGGCATGATCTGATACATGACCGCACCCTTTGCAAACTCCGGCACCGTAAAATCCGCTGGAATGACGCTGAGCTGCCACTTGTCGCCCGCTTCCATATTCGTTCCGCTGCCTTCCTTGAACAGACGGAAGCCGCCGTCTGCCTTGGTGACATAGAACCAGTAGAAATACAGGCCGCGCTCCTGCGCTGCAAAGTCACAGCGGTAGATGTCGTAGTCGCTCTCCTGCCGTTCCAAAACGAACGGCGTTTCGCTGACCGGCTCGTTTTCACAGTTTTCCAGCATCAGACGCACGCCGGTGCCGCAGCAATCTCTCGGAAGGTAAATACGCAAAATACAGCACTCCCCCGTCCGGATCGTACCGAACGGGGTCTTGTGCCGCAGTTGTCTGCTGTCATATAAAATACGCATATTATTTCAGATACCAAATGTTCTTCGCATACTCCTCAACCGCACGGTCGGAGGAGAAAATTCCTGCCTTTGCGATGTTGACCAGCGACATATCGGTAAATTTCTTTGTATTCGGATAGGTCTCGGAAACCAGCCTCTGCGCACGCGCATAGTCTTGGAAATCCGCAATGGTCATATAGGGATCCGCCGTGCCGAAGCGATTGGTCAGCAGGGATGCCGCCAGATCGTCAAAGCGCTGTCCGAGGATGCCGGAGGTCAGCATATCAAGCACCTGCTTCAGCTTCGGCGTCATGAACTCATTGGGATCATAGCCGCGCTGCCAAAGCTCCTCGACCTCATGTGCCTTCATGCCGAACAGGAAGATATTATCGTCGCCTACCTGCTCATGGATCTCCACATTGGCACCGTCCAGTGTGCCGATGGTGACCGCGCCGTTGATCATCAGCTTCATATTGCCGGTACCGGAGGCTTCCTTGCCGGCAACGGAGATCTGCTCGGAAATATCCGCCGCGGGAATGATGATCTCCGCCAGTGAAACCTTGTAGTCCTCAACAAAAACGACCTTCAGCTTGTCGCGCACCTCGGGATCGGCGTTGATAAAGTTGGAAACTGCAACGATCAGGCTGATCGTCTGCTTTGCACGAATATAGCCTGCGGACGCCTTCGCCGCAAAGATGAAGGTGCGCGGTACAAAGGCTGCAGACGGGTTTTCCTTGATCTCATTATACAGATAGAGCACATGCAGAATATTCAGAAGCTGCCGCTTGTACTCATGCAGACGCTTGATCTGAATATCGAAAACAGAGTCGGGATCGACCTTGATACCGTTACGGCTTGCGATCAGCGCGGCAAGGCGTTCCTTGTTCTTGCGCTTGATGGCGTGCAGGTCAGAGAGTACCTTCTCGTCGCCCTTATATTTCAGCAGATCCTGCAAATTTCTCGCATCGCGCTTGAAGCCGTCACCGATCAGATCGGTCAGATAATCCGTCAGCAGCGGATTGGACTGACACAGCCAGCGGCGGTAAGCGATACCGTTCGTCACATTGAGGAAACGGTCGGGCGTGACCTGGCAATAGTCGCGGAAAATGCCGTTGCGCAGGATGTCCGTGTGCAGCTTGGAAACGCCGTTGACCTTATGGCAGGCGGCAAGGCACAGGTTTGCCATACGGATCTCGTTGTTGGCAATGACCGCCATGTAGTTGATCTTCGCCCAGTCGCCGGGATAGATGCTGCTCAGATGCTCGATCAGGCGGCGGTTGATCTCCACGCAGATGGAGTAAACACGCGGCAGCTGCTCATGGAACAGATCGACATTCCAGCATTCCAGTGCCTCGCTCATGACGGTATGGTTCGTATAGGACAGGGTCTTGCAGGTGATGTCCCATGCCTGATCCCAACCGTATTCGTAATCATCAATCAGAATTCGCATCAGCTCCGGTACACAAAGTGCCGGATGGGTATCGTTGATGTGGATGGCGACCTTGTCCGCCAGATTGTCAAAGGTGTGATATTTCTTCAGATGCTTTTTCAGAATGCTCTGCATAGAAGCGGAGACCAGCAGGTACTGCTGCTTCAGACGCAGGCGTTTGCCCTGAATATGATCGTCAGCGGGATAGAGGACCTTGGAGATCGTCTCCGCCATGGCGTTCTGCTCCAGTGCGCGGACATAGTCGCCGCGGGAAAAAGCTGCCATATCAAAGCTCTGCGGGAGCTTTGCACTCCAGAGGATCAGGCGGTTGACCGCATTGCTGTCATAGCCTGAAATAAAGAGGTCATGCGGAACTGCTGTGACAGAATTGTAGCCGACCTGAGCGACCTTGAACTTGCCGTTGTCCATCCATTCACGCACTTCACCGCCGAAACGGACTTCCACAGCATCATCCTCACGCGGACGCAGCCATACATCGCCCATTTCCAGCCAGTTGTCCGGAAATTCCATCTGCCAGCCATCAACGATTTTCTGACGGAAAATACCGAATTCATAACGAATGGAATAGCCGGTAACGGGATAGCCGAGGCCGGTCGCCGCGTCCATATAGCATGATGCAAGTCTACCGAGGCCGCCGTTACCGAGACCTGCATCCGGCTCCAGCGCATAGATCGCGTCAATATCAAAGCCGTACTTTTTCAGTCCGTCGCGCATCTCTGCTTCAATGCCGAGATTGAACAGGTTATTCCGCAGGCTGGTGCCGACAAGGAACTCCATCGACATATAATAGACTTCCTTCTGTTCCTTCTGCGCCACGCGGTCATTGAACGCGCCGTTCTTTTCTGTCAGCTTTTCACGGATCAGAAAACACAGTGCGCGGTAGATCTGCTTTTCCGTAGCCTCACTCAGACCGCAGCCGCAAAGGCGGCGCATACTGTCCTCCAGCTCCTTCATGACATCTACACGAATATCCTCATGCACTTGCATTGCTTCCTTGGGTGTTTGCTTTTTCATGGATCCTCCTAAGAATGTTTCTCTGACGAATTACTTGTTTCTCAGCTCCGTATAGAGCTGCATATATTCGGCGGCGGGTACGCGCCAGCTGAAATCAATTTCCATATCGCGCTTTGCAAGCGCATTCCACTGCTCACGGTCGTTGTAGTACAGACCGACAGCGCGGTCGATCGCGCCGAGGAAATCATCGGCGTTATAGCTCTGGAAGGTGAAGCCTCTGCCCTCACCTGTCTCACCGTTGTAGGGCGGAACGGTATCGCGCAGACCGCCGGTGCAGGCAACGATGGGAACCGTGCCGTAATGCATGGCGATCAGCTGTGACAGCCCGCACGGCTCCGATTTGGACGGCATCAGATACATATCCGCACCGGCGTAGACCCGCGATGCAAGTGCAGGATCAAAGGCGAGCTGCACTGACACTCTGCCGGGATGCTGCTTTGCAAGCGAGCTGAGTGCGTATTCATACTGCTTTTCCCCCGTGCCGACCACAACGAGCTGAATTTCGCGCTCCATCAGGCGGTTGGCGATATAGCACAGCAGATCAATGCCCTTGTGCCCGGCAAGGCGCGTCACCATGGCAAGGATCGGTGCATCGGTATCCGTCCGCAGACCGAGCTCCTTGCGAAGCTCCAGCTTATTATCCCACTTGCCTTCCATCTTCTTTGCGCTGTAGTTTGTCTTGAGCGCAGGATCCGTCTCCGGATCAAATACCGTGGTATCAATGCCGTTGGTTATGCCCCATAGCCAGGTCTCGCGCAGGACGCCGTCCAGGCGGTGCGCATAATACGGATAACGCAGTTCATCGGCGTAGGTCTTGGAAACGGTGGTAACGATATCCGCGACCTCGATCGCACCCTTCATCATGTTGATCGCGCCGTCAAAGGTCAGATGACCCAGATATTCCTCCGGCAGACCGAGCGTGTTGCCGAAGAAGCTGGCATCCGCCCAGCCCTGATACTCGACATTGTGGATGGTGAACACCGTTTTGGTGTACGGACACCACTGTCCGTACAGTGCGCGGCAGTAGATCAGCGTCATTGCAGCCTGCCAGTCGTGGCAGTGCAGGATATCCGGCTTGAAATCCAGATAATACAATGCCGCCATGACTGCCTTGGAATAATAGGCAAATCGTTCGCCGTCATCAAAGTCGCCATAGACGGAGCCGCGTGCGCCGAAATAGTAGTCATTGTCGATGAAATAGACCTGCAATTTCTTTTTCCGGCTCTTGAGACGGAAAATACCGACATAGCTTTCGCGCCACGACAGCTCCATGGAGAACGAGCCGACATACTCGACCTCTATCGTGGGATTTTGCTTGATTTTCTTATAATACGGCAGGAAGAGGCAGACCTCATTGCCCTTGATCTTTGCCAGCTCTGCAGGCAACGCCTGCATGACATCTCCCAGCCCGCCTGTTTTGACAAACGGAGCAGCCTCGGAGGCTACCATTGCGATTTTCATACAACTTCTCCTCTTTTGAGAACCAGCGGATGCTCATAGGTGCCGCGCAGCTTCTTGCCCGGACCGACTACGACATCCTTATCCAGGATCACATACTCCAGCTCCGCACTTTCTCCGATCACCGTATCGGACATGATGATGCTGTCCTTGACCGATGCGTTTCTGCCCAGCTTTACGCCGCGGAACAGCACAGAATGGATCGCCGTTCCCTCCAGCACACATCCGTCAGCAACCATACAGTTGTCGATCTCCGAGTTTTCACCGTAATAGGTAGGAATTTCGTTTCGAACCTTGGTGTAGAT
>PITX01000096.1 GCA_017577345.1 Clostridiales bacterium | reverse complement strand
ATCACACCGATCGTCATTTCGCAGTTGCCCCGGATCATTTCCTCTTCCTCGCCGCCGAAAGAGAACAGTGCCCTTATGCGCGGAAGCGGGAGCAGAACATCGGCAAGCAGCGGCGCAACGATATAGTAAGAGATCAGGTAGCAGACAACGACCTCCGCAAGAAAGCGGACGATCTGCTGCCAGGTGCTCTGCTGACCGCGGAAGAGAACATAGCGTCCCGCAAGATACCAGAACAGACTGCCGAGGCCGTAGTTGAACAGCGGCGCGACATGATCGCTGAAGCCGCAGACATTGAACAGCAGAAACATCAGCGCGGTACACACTATGAAATTGAGGATGCCGATGATCAGGTAGTAAACCAGGGTGCGGTCTACCATCCGTTTGATTTTATCGTTCATACCCAACCCTCAAAGGCGAATATTTTTCTAATAGTATACTGTGATTTTGCCGAAAAAGCAAGAATTATTCACACCTTTGCCGCCAGACGGAACACCTCGTCCGATTTGCCGATCACAACGATGTGGTCATTCTCGCAGAAGCGGTAATCCGCACCGACATTGATGTTCGTATCGTCGCCGCTTTTTACCGCGATGATGTTAATCTGATACCTGCGGCGGATATCCAGCTCTGCAAGCGTTTTGCCGATCCATTGCGGCAGAATTGCGATCTCATAGATAGCGTACTGTCCGGGCATGGGGATATAGTCGAAAACATTGTCCGAATTGTAACGGACTGCCAGTTTTTCGGCGACCTCGACCTCCGGATAGACCACCTCGTCTGCACCGATGATGTGCAGCAGATCCGACTGGATATCCTGATTGGTCTTTGCAATGATCTGCCGTGCTCCGTACTTCTTGAGCAGACTGGTCACGACCAGCGAAGCCTGAAAGTCCTCGCCGATGGTGACAAAACAGATGTCGAAATTGTCCACGCCGAGCGAGCGGATGACCGCCTCGTTCGTGCAGTCGCAGATGCTGGAATCGGTAAAGCGGTCAGAGAGCGACTCGATGATGGCGGGATTTTTGTCCGCGATCATCACATCGTTTCCGAGCTGCATCATTTTGTGCGCCAGATGGCGACCCATCCTTCCCATGCCGATAATCAGTACAGATTTCATAAGCTTCTCCCTATCCGATCAATAGTTTCCCGTTCGGGCGGTCGACCGGCGGTTCGGTACGCCGCTCCGAGAATACCAGTATAAAGGTCAGTACGCCGATACGGCCTGCATACATTAGTAATATCAAAATCACGCGGCTTGCCGCAGAAAGCGTCGGTGTAATGCCCAGTGTCAGACCGACCGTTGCGATGGCGGAATTGACCTCGAACATTGCCTGCTTGACCGTCACCGGGTCAAGGGCACAGACGGCAATGACTGCCGTGATCGCCATCAGAAGGTACAGGCAGACAACAGAGCATGCCTGCCGGATCATGTCGCGGTCGATGCTGTAGCGGAACGCAATGACACGGGTGCGTCCGCGGGCAGAGGCGATCGTGCTCAAAAGCAGCACCGCGACTGTCGTCGTCTTGATGCCGCCGGCGGTGGAGCCGGGACTGCCGCCGATCAGCATGAGCACATTCGTCAGCACATTGCCGCCCTCACTCATGGCATTGAGATCGACCGTGTTAAAGCCGGCAGTGCGCGGTGTGACGGACTGGAAGAAGGATGCCAGCAGCTTTTCTCCGAGGGGCATCCCCTCCAGGGAGGCGTTGGACTCTAAAATCAGGAACAAGACCCCGCTTCCGACGAGCAGCACGGCGGTTGTCGCTATGACCAGCTTGGTGTGGAGCTGATATTTTGACCAGTGCAGACCGTTCTGAAACAGGTCGCGCCAGACCAGAAAGCCGAGACCGCCGATGATGATCAGCAGGCTGACCGTCAGCGTCACCAGAGGATCGGTTGTGAACGCAGTCAGGGAGGAATACGGTGCCTCCGCGCCCATCAGGTCAAAGCCTGCGTTGCAGAAGGCGGAAACAGAATGGAACACGGAAAACCAGATGCCGCGCAGCCAGCCGAATTTCGGAATCATGCGGATGGAAAGCAGTGCCGCACCGCCAAGCTCAAACAGGAAGGTGAACGGCACGATGCGGCGGATCAGACTGCCGACGCCGCTCAATGACACATTGCCTGCCGACTGCATCAAAATCTTGCGGTTATACAGCCCGAGGTGCTTGCCGAGGGCGTAGGAGATCATGGTGATGACCGTCATGAAGCCGAGCCCGCCGAGCTGGATGAGGCAGAGAATGACCGCCTGCCCGAACACCGTCCAACCGGTAAAGGTGTCGCGGACGATCAGACCCGTCACACAGGTGGCGCTCGTTGCGGTAAACAGTGCATCCAAAAAGCCCACAGGCTCGCCTTTCGATGCAACGGGCAGAAGCAGAAGCCCCGTGCCTGCCAGAATGACAAGGAAAAATCCCAGCGAAATCCAGCGGGCGGGAGACAGACGAAAACGGTGCTTTTTCATAAAAAACCCCCCTTTGCGCTACAGGAACAGACAACCGCACAGGATGCCTGCGGCGGCAGAGGATACTATTATAATTATAGGACTGACTTTTTTTAATGCCGCGGTAACGGCGGCGGCAAAAATGACCGCGCTACACAGAAATTCCGGTCGGAGCACACTGCTCCACGCGACCGGCGTGCTGTGGAAAAACACGGTTTTCAGCATCCCCCACAGTGCTCCTGCCATCAGACCGACCACTGCCGCACGCAGTCCGAACATGGTCGCGCTGACTGCCCTGCTGTTTTTGAAGCGGACATAAATCCTTGCTACGATCAGAATGATCAGAAAAGATGGCAGTACCACACCCAGTGTGGCGCACAGAGAGCCGAGCACCCCTGCCGTCTCCGCGCCGACATAGGTGGAAATATTGATCGCGAACGGACCGGGCGTCGATTCGCTGATGGCGACAAAGTTCGTCAGCTCCTCCATCTCCATCCAGCCGTGTGCAATGACCTTTTCCTGAATGAGCGGCAGCATGGCATAGCCGCCGCCGAAGGTGAACAGGCCGATCGTAAAGAAGGTGTAAAACAGTTCGAGGAAAATCACGGCAGTTTCCCCCGCTTTCTGCGCACCGTGCAGTAGACGAAGCCCGCCGCACCGCATAGGGCGATCAGTGCGATGATGCTCCAGTCGGTAAAGACCGACCATGCAAAAGCGCCTGCCATGATGCACCAGCCGAACACATGATGATCGGCACGCTTCCAAAAGGAGACCACCGCCTTGACGATCAGGGCAAGTACGCCTGCCCGGATGCCGAAGAAGGCATACTGTACGATCCGGTATTCCATGAGGCGGCGCAGAAAAAAGGCAATGATGAGAATGATGACGAAGGAAGGCAGAACGACACCGAGCGTCGCCGCAGCAGAGCCGAGGACACCTGCCGTCCGGTAGCCGATAAAGGTGGCAGAATTGATGGCGATCGGACCGGGCGTGGACTCCGCGATCGCAACGATGTCCGAAATCTCGCTCTTTTCAATCAGACTGCGCTTTTCCGCCGTTTCATATTCGATCAGCGGGATCATCGCATAGCCGCCGCCGAAGGTGAACGCGCCGATCTTGAAGAAAATCAGAAACAGCCGCAGACTTTGCCGCAGTTGTTGCCGCAGATCCATTGTCATCCCTCCCGAATTTGTACTCTGAGTATACCGCATTTCCGCGCAAAACGCAACGCAAGTTTTAATCTTTCAAAAAAGTATGAAATTTTTTTGAAATTTACAGAAAAACGGTTGAATTTTGCTTCCATTTGTCATAGAATAATGCGGACAGCGTTTTGGGCAGACACTGCCGCAAAAATAGGAACCGCCCGTCCGAGGAGCTATGCTGAACATCGTTCTTGTCGCGCCGGAAATTCCGCAGAATACCGGCAATATCGCACGCACCTGCGCCGCTACCGGTTCGGTGCTGCACCTCATCAAACCGCTCGGCTTCGATATTTCCGATGCCGCCGTCAAACGCGCCGGTCTGGATTACTGGCATCTGGTCGAGGTACGGGTCTATGAGGATCTGGAGGATTTTTTCTCCAAAAACGATGTGAAGCAGATGCGTCTGTTCTCCACCAAGGCACCGCGTGCCTATACCGAGGCGGCGTATGACGACGGCTGTTACCTTTTTTTCGGTAGGGAGACCAAGGGTCTGCCCGAGGATTTTCTCAATTCGCACTATGAAAGCTGCGTCCGCATCCCCATGCGGGAGGAGGCACGCAGTCTCAATCTCAGCAATTCCGTCGCAGTCGGCGTATTTGAAGCCCTGCGGCAGCTGCAGTTTCCGCATCTGCGGGACTACGGCAAAATGAAAACCAATCCTACAGGAGGTAACACATGAATTACAACAAGAAATCCGTGGAATCCGTCGATGTAAAGGGTAAGCGCGTGCTTTGCCGCTGCGACTTCAACGTTCCCACCAAGGAAGGCAGGATCACCAGCGACAAGCGTATCGTCGCGGCTCTGCCGACCATCGAATATCTCGTCAGTCACGGCGCAAAGGTCATTCTCTGCTCCCATATGGGCAAGCCGAAGAACGGCTTCGACCCGGCTCTGTCTCTGAAGGTCGTTGCAGACCGTCTGAGTGAGCTGCTGGGCAAGGAGGTCATCATGGCAACCGATGTTGCCGGTGAGGATGCGCAGGCAAAGGCCGCCGCTCTCAGGGACGGCGATGTGATGCTGCTGGAAAACACCCGTTTTGAAAAGGGTGAAACAAAAAACGATCCCGAGCTGAGTAAAAAGCTTGCTTCCATGGCGGATATCTTTGTCAATGACGCTTTCGGTACCGCACACCGCGCCCATTCCTCCACCGCAGGTGTGGCAGATCATCTTCCTGCCGTCTGCGGCTATCTGGTGGAAAAGGAAGTCTCTATCATGGGCAAGGCGCTTGCCGATCCGACCCGTCCGTTCGTGGCGATCCTCGGCGGTGCAAAGGTCTCCGATAAGCTCAATGTCATCAACAACCTCCTGGAAAAGGTCGATACCCTCATCATCGGCGGCGGTATGGCGTTCACCTTCCTTGCAGCCAAGGGCTACAGCGTCGGCAAGTCTCTGCTCGACACCGAGAAGATCGACTACTGCAGGGACATGATGGCAAAGGCAGAGGCAAAGGGCGTGAAGCTGCTCCTGCCGGTCGATACCGTGATCGCCGCATCCTTCCCCGATCCCATTGACGGTGAGATCGAAGTCCGCACCGTTGCCTCCGACGCGATCCCCGATGACATGGAGGGTCTGGACATCGGTGAAAAGACCCGCACCCTGTTTGCACAGGCGGTCAAGTCCGCAAAGACCGTCGTCTGGAACGGTCCGATGGGCGTATTTGAAAATCCGACCCTTGCCAAGGGTACCATCGCCGTGGCGCAGGCACTTGCCGATGCCGATGCTGT
The DNA here is from genome assembly GCA_017577345.1 of Clostridiales bacterium. Lineage (GTDB taxonomy): Bacteria > Bacillota > Clostridia > Oscillospirales > Oscillospiraceae > JAZOXB01. Next base: position 218 of record PITX01000096.1, on the reverse strand, counting down.
GACCATCGTCGGCGGCGGTGACAGCGCGGCTGCCTGCGAGCAGCTCGGCTTTGCCGGAGAGATCACCCACATCTCCACCGGCGGCGGTGCATCTCTGGAATTCCTGGAGGGTCTGGAGCTGCCCGGTATTGCCTGTCTGGAAGACAAATAATTTATTATTATGCATAGAACAAGGAGAAAACCATGAACAGAAAGTATCGCAAAACTCTCATTGCCGG
>PITX01000095.1 GCA_017577345.1 Clostridiales bacterium | reverse complement strand
CTGTGAAAACCGCGTTCGCTGGGCATCGGAGCATGTGCAGCCGGATGCGGTTGCCTATTCCTCCGCAAATTCTCTCGGGTTATTCGGCGTGTTAGCATCCGACCCACTGCCGATTGACCTTGTTTCTCTGCAAATTATCAACAGCGACGGTCAGCTGACAACCTCTGCCTATCTTTATCCGGATGAAAATGAGCTGGATATCAGCTACCTCAATCAGTATGTGCATCTTTCGGCACTGCCGTGTGATGACTACCGCATGAAGATCACGGCGAGCAATGCGGCAGGCAGCTTTGTCATGCTGAATGCACCGTTTACGCTCTCGGAATGTCCGCATGGCAATGTCGTCTCAGGGAAAACGTTTGCTGCCACCTGTACCTGCGCAGGAGCTATTTCTGACAGCTACTGTCTGGACTGCGGACGAAAAGTCAGGAGCGGTCAGACGATTGCACCGTCAGAGCATGATTACCTCGGAGGCATCTGTACTGCGTGCGGCCGGGCGGAATATCTCATAGGCAGAGCGATACAGTCCGCATGGAAACCAGTCGGGAATTCGCGAATCGTTATTGCTTTCCATGATGGCGAAAAATGGTATGCGTTGAATGCGAACGGAGAATGTGTTTCTATTGATAAGCCGGATACGAACGGCGAAATCACTGTCAGCGCGGAGCTTCTGTGGGAACCGGTTTTGCAGCGGGACGGCACGGTGGCACTCCGGAATAATCAAGGGAAACTCCTTCATCTAGACAGTGAAAAAAACAACATTTGCTTCGGCAGAGAAAACACAAGGCTTCTTATCAACGCAGACGGACTGACATCCTATATTTCCTGCGGAGATAGATTTTTGTCCTGTAAAAACGGCATCTTCTGCGTAGGAATGCTACAAACGCCGATTTTTTTATTTTTCTATCTTACTGAATGACAGAAATAACATAAAACGGACAATTTTCCGTTGCAATTATAAATCATTAATGTTATAATTAAAAAGTATGCAGATTGATATGAATCCTGAAGAAGATTTGTGTCGAATGTTGATTATAATCTATTTTCACAAAGGAGATCCAATATTATGAAAATCAAAGAGGGTTTTGTCCTGCGCACCATCGCCGGCTCCAACATTGTTGTCCCTGTCGGCTCTGCAAGTATTGATTTCAATGGAATGATTACCTTAAATGATTCCGGTGCCTTCCTTTGGAAAGAGCTTGAAAAAGGCAGCGATGTGGATGGCCTGACGGCTGCACTGCTTCAGGAGTATGATGTGGACGAGGCTACGGCACGCACCTGCTCCGCAGATTTTATCAATAAGCTTAACGAGGCGGGCTGCCTTGAATAAAGTATCTCTTGCCGATTATTATCCGCTGATTAAAGAAACCCTCGACCGGGGCGGTACATTTTCGCTGACAATCACCGGGACAAGCATGTATCCTTTTATTGTCGGCGGAAGAGATAAAGTTACGCTGTCACCCCTGCCGGAAAAGCTGAAGAAAAACGATCTTCCGCTTTACCGCAGGGATAACGGCGCTTTTGTGCTACATAGAATCGTGAAAGTCTGTAAGGATGGCACCTATATCTGCTGCGGCGATCACCAGTGGCAGCTTGAAAAAGGGCTCCGCCGTGATCAGATGATCGGACTTGCTACGGAATATGTCCGTAAAGGGAAGCGTCTGACAAACAGTAATGTGATTTACAGAATATACCGCACCGTGTGGACGTGGCTGCTCCGGTATCGGTGGGTTTTTTTCGCAATCTATCAAAAGCTATATAATATCCGAAAAAAATCGCGGAAATGAGGCTGAATTATGCAGTATGATGCAAGAGTAAGTGAATATTTGCTTGAACTTTTGCGCAGCGCATTAAACAACACGACCTCCAAAGAAAAACCTGAGGATGTTTCGTGGAACGCTGTGTATGCTTTGGCCCATAAGCATTCGGTTACGGCGCTGGCTTTTTTTGCGATTCAAAAGCTAAAGAATCCTCCGGAGCAGGAACTGTTTCAGATTTGGCAGACACAGAACAGTAAGCTTCTCGTAAAGGGGGAAAATCAGGAAAATGAACTTGCGCTCCTGTCTGATTGCTTTGAGAAGAATGCTATTGCATATATGCCGCTGAAGGGAAGTGTAATTCGGGATCTTTTTCCGCTGCCATATCTGCGCGAAATGAGCGATCTCGATATTCTGATCAAAAAGAACGAAATGGAAAAAGCTTGCAGTGTTGTTGAGTCGTTGGGGTATTCGTATATCAGCCCGAATGAGCATCATTTAGAATTCCAAAAACGCCCGTATATGACGCTTGAGCTCCATGATGATCTGATTCCCGCTTCTTTTGTATACCATGGCTATTATAAAAATCCGTGGTTTAAATCAAAACTGAAGATCGGAAACTATGGATACGGGATGACAAATGAAGATGTGTATCTCTATTTGTTGGCTCATTCCGCAAAGCATTATTACTATTGCGGAACGGGAATCCGTTCTGTGATTGATGTGTATGTTTTTAACCGGCATTTTCACAAGGCTTTAAATCGTAAATATATATCGGACGAATTGAAGAAACTGAATCTTACAGAGTTTGCAGTTCAGATGGAATCTCTTTCTGAACATTGGTTTTCAAACGAATCAAGCGCATTTTCCGAGGAGATTGCTGAAATGGAAAGCTATATTCTTTCTGCATCAACTTTTGGCTCAAAAAAAATGTATTTGTCGAATGTGGTCCGAGCTTATATGAAAAAAGGTCATACAAAAAACAATGCAAAAACCCGAACATTTTTACATATGGCATTTCTTCCGTGCAATGAAATGCAGTTGATGTTCCCGATTTTGAAAAAAGCTCCGGTGTTGCTGCCGTTTTGCTGGATCGCAAGATGGTTCCGTATTATCTTTACGAAGCCGAAGTCCATTACGGACTCATACAAACGAGTGCAGGATATTCAGATTTATGACAGTAAAAAAGACTCCTGATAAAGAGGTGAGAAAAAATGAAGATAAATGATTCATCCGAAAGAATAAAATATCTTCTGCGGATGCTTCTGCTGCTTGGTCTGGATATTCTTCTGATCAATCTCGCCTCTTTTTTGGCTGTTTTTTCAAGATTGGATTTTAACATTGTCGATTTCCGCAATGAAAATATGATGGAGATCCTGATAAAGTATGCTCCGTGGTTTACGCTCCTGTCAGTTGCAGTATTTGTTCCTATGAAGCTCTATACCAGCCTGTGGGAATATGCGGGTGTTGATGAGCTGATTCATATCATTCTTTCCGCGGCACTTGTCTGTGCAATAGAAATGCTTGGGCAGCTCGTTGGAATTGTGAAGGGGCTTCCGATGAGCTTCCCATTGCTCAATGCACTTTTTTTGACCCTGTTTATTTGCTCTGTGCGTTTTTCCTACCGCGTGATCAGAGTATACCGCAAAAGATCCCATTACCGTTCAGAACAAAAGAGAACGATGCTGATCGGTGCCGGCAATGCCGGTATGCTTGTCCTGCGTGAGTTCCAGACAAGTGAAAACTCTCAAAATCAGGTCGTCTGCATCGTTGACGATGATATGCAGAAACGCGGCAGCTACCTGAGAAATGTCAAGATCTGCGGCGGGAGAAAGGATATTGTCCGCCTTGCAGAGGAATATCGGATTGATGAGATCGTGTATGCGATCCCTGCCGCACCGACAAAGGATCGCAAGGAGATTTTGAAGATCTGTCAGGCGACCGGCTGTAAGATGAAGATCATGCCCGGTATCTTCCAGCTTGCGAATGGTGAGGTCAGCATCCAGAAAATCAGAGAGGTCGATATTTTAGACCTGCTCGGCAGAGACAGTGTGCAGGTCGATCTGTCGCAGATCGCCGAATACCTGCAAGGCAAGACGGTCATGGTGACCGGCGGCGGCGGCTCTATTGGCAGTGAGCTGTGCCGCCAGATCGCACAGCATAACCCCGAAAAGCTGATCATTTTTGATATTTACGAGAATAATGCCTATGAAATTCAGCAGGAGCTTCGCCGTACATACAAGGAATTGAAGCTCATAACCCTGATCGGCTCGGTCAGAGACACCGACCGCATTAACAAGGTGTTTGAAACCTACCATCCGGATATCGTTTTCCATGCCGCCGCACATAAACATGTACCGCTGATGGAGGACAGTCCGAATGAGGCGATCAAGAACAATGTTTTCGGTACATATCATGTTGCCAAGGCCGCAGCGGTCTATCAGACCAAGACCTTTGTTCTGATCTCAACAGACAAGGCTGTCAATCCCACCAATATCATGGGTGCGTCCAAGCGTATCTGTGAGATGATCGTGCAGATGATGGCGAACGCCTCTGAAACGAAATTCGTTGCAGTACGCTTCGGTAATGTGCTCGGCAGCAACGGCAGCGTTATCCCGCTGTTTAAGAAGCAGATCGCGGAGGGCGGGCCGGTAACTGTGACCCATCCGGATATCATCCGTTTCTTCATGACGATCCCGGAGGCAGTATCGCTTGTCCTGCAGGCAGGTGCTTATGCCAATCGCGGAGAGATCTTCGTGCTGGATATGGGCGAGCCGGTCAAAATTGACGATCTGGCAAGAAATCTCATTCGCCTTTCCGGCTTTGAGCCGGATGTGGATATTGAGGTGAAGTACACCGGTCTGCGTCCGGGCGAAAAGCTCTACGAGGAGATGCTGATGAATGAAGAGGGCCTTCGTTCTACGGCGAACAACCTCATCCATATCGGCAAGCCGCTGGATATTGATGACATTGCGTTTGCACAGCAGCTGGTACAGTTAGAAACTGCCTGTGATCAGAATTCAGACAATATACGCGATCTTGTCGAGACTATCGTTCCGACATATCGCAGACCGGCAAGAGCAAAATAACGGAGGATACCAAGAAATGGTAACAAAGGAGATAATAAAGGCGGACGGTATTTATAACCGATATATCAAGCGAATCATTGATGTGGTTCTTGCAGTGGTATTTGCTGTTATATTATCGCCGATTTACCTGATACTTGCGCTTGCCGTTGTGATAGATACCGGATTTCCGGTATTTTACCGCGCACAGCGTGGTGGCTATCAAAATAAACCGTTCCGTATTTTTAAGTACCGTTCTATGGTAAAAAATGCAGATCAGATCGGCGGCGGAACAACGGCACTGAATGACAGCCGCATCACGAAGGTAGGCAACTTCCTTCGTAAGACAAAGCTGGATGAAATTCCGCAGCTTTTCAATATTATCACCGGCGAGATGTCGTTTATCGGCCCGCGTCCGGAGCTGCTGCGCTATACATCGCAGTACAAGGACGAGGAATTGCTGATTCATCGTGTTCGTCCCGGCATAACAGACTACAGTTCGATTGAGTTTATCAATCTGGACGAAATCGTCGGCGGAGAGAATGCTGACGAAATGTACGAAAAATACGTATTGAAGCGCAAAAATGAATTGCGTGTGCAATATGCAAAGACCGTTTCTTTTTCAACAGATGCTAAGCTGTTATTTATTACGGTTTTCGATGTCCTGAAAAAGGCATTTCGCTTCATCTTTCGTCGTAAGGAGTCCTGAAAATGGAATATATTCAGCTAAAAAACTCCGATTTGAAGGTGTCCAGACTATGTATGGG
>PITX01000094.1 GCA_017577345.1 Clostridiales bacterium | reverse complement strand
CCATTAAGGACACCCGCGGCATCATCGACGCCATCCTCTCCGGCGCGATCAACAACGCTCCCACCAAGAAGATCCCGTATTTCGACTTTGAAGTACCCACCGAGCTTGAAGGCGTTGCTACCAACATCCTCGACCCGAGAGACACCTATGCTGACGCTTCCGAATGGGAAGCAAAGGCGAAGGATCTGGCATCCCGCTTTGTTAAGAACTTCGCAAAGTACGAAGGCAATGAAGCAGGCAAGGCACTGGTCGCCGCAGGTCCGAAGGCAGAATAATGAAATGTAGAAATGCCCTCTTGCACCGACGGTGCGAGAGGGCATTTTCAATAATCTCATCCGGATGTTGTGACCTTCTCCGTTTTCCGGCGTCTATATCAGTGAAGGTCATTCTCACAGAAAGGAGAAAATGAATGGACGATAACAGTATTATCGAGCTGTTCTTTGCACGCTCCGAACAGGCACTTGAAGAAACCGCAGACAAGTACGGAAACTATTGCTACAAAATCGCCTATCACATTCTGGAAAACCATGACGACAGCAAAGAATGTGTGAATGACACCTACCTTCATGTCTGGAACGCAATACCGCCAAATCGTCCGACCTGTTTCCGCGCATTCATCGGAAGAATCACGCGAAATCTGGCGATCGGGAAATACCGCGCAAAGCATACGCAGAAGCGCGGCGGTGGCAGCATAGAGGTCGCGTTGGACGAGCTGCGGGATGCGGCTTCCTGCCTGCCGCCGGACGAGGCGGTCAGCGACAAGGAGCTTGTGCAGCTGATTGACGCCTTTTTGGAAGACCTCGCGCCGGAGGCAAGAAAGATCTTTGTCAGACGCTATTGGTATCTCAGCTCCGTCAAGGAGATCGCTGCCGATTACGGCGTGAGCGAAAGCAAGGTCAAAATGTCGCTGCTGCGTTCAAGAAACGCTTTGAAATTGTATATGGAGAAAGAAGGAGTGCTGTTATGACGAGCGAGAAACTGTTAGATCTGCTCGGGGAAATGGACGACAGATTTGTGGACGAAGCCGTTCCCGAAAAGAAAAAGTCAGGGAAAAAGCGGCTCGGATTCCTTACCGCTGCTGCCTGCATTGCGTTGACAGTTGCAATTGCGATTCCTACTACGATGCTACTGCGTGCAGGAGCAAGAGAAGACGCGATCACAGCAGAGCTTGAACGGCTGGGAGCCGGCGAGTGCACCTATGTGGGAGAAGAGACCATGCCGGACGGAAAGACAACCTGCCGTCATTATCTGGATGAGGAGACGCAGACGGACTACTATTTTGACACAAACAGCGGGCTGCTGAATTCGGTGACATGCTTCTCTATTGTAGATGCGCCAGCCAAGGCTGACCCGTTATCCGACGAGGAAAGGGATGCGGCAGTTCTGGCATATGTGCAGCATTGCATCGCACCGTATCAGATCGGCGAGCTGAAAATCACCTCGTCCTATTTTAACGGTAGGAGGACCTACTCTTACACCCTGACGGAATATTATCAGGGGCAGGAAACCGGTACAGTGATCTATCTGTCGGCAACGGACAACGCGGAAATTATCTTCTGCACCTTCAAGCGCGGGGAGATTTTTGATTCCGAGCCTGCACCGACCATCGGAAAAGCAGCGGCAATCGAAGCGGCGCAAACATACGCAGGCGAGCTTGCCGCGGAGCGAGGATATGTTCTGACAGGCGACATGACCTGCACGCTCAAGGCATTCGGCGCATCGCGCTATTATCTCGTAGAGATCGGCGTTATTTCCTCCGACGAATATATGTATCAGCGCATCATTAGGATACGTGTCGATGCTTCTTCCGGAACGCTAATCGGAGAGGAATGGACACAATAGGGCAAAGAGATAAACAACAGCAGCAGGAGCACCGCTCCTGCTGCTGTTGTTGTATTGTTTTAGTAGACGACGACGGTGGTACCGAGGGGAAGCGTCTCCATGAACGCACTGTCGGCAAGGGTCATACGGATGCAGCCGTGCGATGCCGGATAGCCGAGCGTTCCGTCAAAGACCGAGCCGTCGTAGTTGAACAGAATGGAGTGGAAGGCAATGTCGCTGTTAAAGAGCGTCACATTGGTGACATAGTAGCTGTCAAAGTTCCACTGATCACCGGACAGGTAGATTTCCGTAACGCTGACAGGTGTGGGACAGTTATTTGCGCCGCTGGAGCAGGGGAAGGTTTTGTAAACCTTCCAGTTTTCCTTCGAGCCGGTAAAGACGATGACCTTCTGCGTATAGCGGCTGACCCAGACCAGATAATTGGTCTTGCTGCCGTAGCCGTGCAGATCGACAAAGCCTTCCTTGGTGGCATCGGAGTAATCGATGCTGCCGTTGGTCGCTCCGGGAGGATCATCGGGAATGTAGCAGTCCCAGCGCGGCACCCAACCGCGGGTACCGTCTGTGCAGGCAACATAGAACCATGAGCCTGCGGGGTGGAATTCGTTGTAGACGATCGTACCCTTGGGCAGGTTACGGATCCAACCACCGCCGCCTTCGTACTGGTACAGGGCGGTATCTTTTTCTACCGTGCAGGGAACGACCTGTGTCTTGACGGTGTTCAGCGCATTGTCATGCTCCTTCAGGTAGGTCTGATACCATTCGTCATCGAGCTTATCGCAGGGCAGCTTGATATCAAAGTTGCCGGCGTTGATGGTGATGAGCTTGGCGGAGCCGGTGCCGTCGAGGGTGACATTTTTGCCATCCACGGAGATGGCGTCTGCCTTGCCGCCGTTGAGCGTCAGATGCGTTTTCAGCCCGCAGGAGACAGAGCCGGGGTTGCCGTTTACGGTGAGATGACCGCTGCGAAGGTCGGTCGCGCTGTAGTTGCCGGTTGCAGTATGTGTTCCGTCTACACAGATCAGACGATATGCATCGCCGTAAAAGGCGCAGCTGCTGCCCCAGAGATAAACCTCCTGCGCGGTGCCGTTGACACTGCCGCTGAGGGGAGCACAGATCAGACGGTTTGTTTTCAGACCACTGAGATCGGCGTTGATATCTTTGCCGGAACGGATCATCAGACTGCCGGAAACGGTCCAGTCGATTGCAACGATCTTGGGATTGATCGCCTGACCGAGGATCAGTGTGCCATCGAGCTTCAACGAGGCAGGCAGAGGTTTGCTGCCGCGGTAGAGCACCCAGCCGGACGCGGGAATGTCGTCCGGGTCATCGGCAATGCTGTCGAACAGATTGTACAAAAGCTGTGCGACCTCAGCACGGGTGATGGGGCTTTGCGGATGGAAGGAGCCATCGGAATAACCGTTGGTAAGCCCCTGCGCTTTCATCGCACTGAGTGCATCACGGGCAAAGGCAGAAACGCGGTCATTGTCGGAAAAATCCTTATAAGCACTGCGATTTAAATCCGTGATGCCGAATGCACGGGACAGAACGACGATTGCCTGCTCACGGGTGATGGGGCTGTTCGGCTGCATCGAGGTCGCGGAAACGCCGCCGAAAATACCGGCATTGACCGCAGCAGACAGTTCCCTGCAGTACCATGCGCCTGCAACCACATCCTTGTAGGTGCTCAGATCACATCCTTCCGTTGCGCCGAGCAGACGCACCAGAACGGCTGCCATCTCCGCACGGGTGATATTCGCCTGTGGATTGAGGTTATGGTTTTGGTCACCGGCGAACACTTTGTTTTCCACGGCGAACATCAGCGCCGGGCGGCTCCAGTCGTTCGGATAGACATATTCGATCGGCTTTTCTTCTTTCTCAGTCGGCTCGGTCGGGTCGGTGGATTCGGTGACTTCGGTGGTTTCAAAATTCTCCGTCGCCTCGGATGCTTCCGTCGGTTCTTTCTCAGCAAAGACCGCGCAGCTCAGCAAAATGCACAATGCCAGCAGCAAGGAAAGAACATTCAGTAATCTCTTTTTCATATGTGTCCCTCTCAGTCGTCAAAAAATGCTTCACACAGGCGGCAGATGGCCTCCTGATCCTGCGCACCCATCAGCTCACGGGCGGAGTGCATGGCAAGGATCGGAACACCGATGTCTGCTGCAGGCATGGCAAGCAGTGCCGATGCCATCGAGCCGACGGTGCTGCCGCCGGGCAGGTCTGCACGGTTCATGTAGGTTTGCAGTGGAATGTCGTGCCGGTCGCACAGGGCGCGGATCACGGCACAGGTCTCCGCCTCGGAGGAGTACCGCGGGCTTCGCTTGAGTGCGACACCGCCGTTCATCACGGGGGCGTGGGCGGCATCGGCAAATTCCATGTGGTTAGGATGTGCAGCGTGCGCCACATCGCATGAAAGGAGGAAGCCCTTTGTGCAGGCATCGAGATATGCGGCGCGGTCCATGCCGAGCGCAAGCGCGATCTTTTCCAGAACAATGGACAAGGTGGAGCTGTCCGCACCGTGTCGGGTATTGCTCCCGATCTCCTCATTGTCGTAAAGCACGGCAACATGGATGCCCTTGCCGCTGCCTCTGACCAGACCGGTGAGACAGGCGTGGACGCTTGTCAGGTTATCCAGCCGCGGTGCGGAAAGAAAGTCCTGCTCAAAGCCGACGAACTGCGGCTCTTCGGCGCAGTAGACATACAGCTCAAAGGACAGCACATCCTCCCGCCGCACCGCCAGCTTGTCTGCTAGCTTTCCGAGCAGATAACCGTCCTTGCTCCAGCCTTCTTTTACGGTGCGGCAGAGCGGCATCATATCCACATTGGGCTTGGTGGCAACGCCCTTGTTGACCTCGCGGTTCATGTGGATGGCGAGGTTGGGAACGGTCATCAGCGGCTCGTCCCATGAGACAAGGCGGATCTCCGGGTGCATGGGATCCTCCGTCCGGACGGCGGCAATGCCTGCCGGCGACAGCGGACGGTCGAGCCAGGTGTTCAGAATTGCACCGCCGTATGGCTCAACACTGAGCTTGCAGCAGCCGCCGGCTAACTGCTCCGGTACAGGCTTGATGCGCATACACGGCCAGTCGGTATGCGCGGCGGCGATGCGGAAGAAATCCGCCTGCTGTCCCACCGTAAAGGCAAAAAGCGCAGTACCGTGTTCAACATAGTATTTTCCGCCGCGTTCCACGGAGAATTTTTCCTGCAGCGACAGTGCCGAAAAGCCATGCTCTTTCAGGTATTCTTCCGCTGCGGCAACGGTATGATAGGGAGAAACGCCACGCTTCAGCCAGCGGCAAAGCTCCGAGGCGACTTCGGACATAGCCTGCCCTCCTAACGCATTATTTGATTTAGTATAGCATATAATCTCTGTAGGCGCAACGCGGAAAAACCGTTTTTTTCGAAAATTCCGACACATTTTTCCGTGACGGCGTTTTTTTGCACAAAAAGCAAAAAAAGCTATAGGAAAAAATCGAAAGCTGTGATACAATGTCTATAGCTATATAAACACCGAAAGGAGAACTAATTATGGGACTTATTAAAGCAGGACTCGGCGCATTGGGCGGCGTACTGGCTGACCAGTGGAAGGAATTTTTCTATTGTGAGGCACTGGACAAGGATGTTCTGATGGTCAAGGGGCAGAAGCGCATCGGCAGCCGTTCCTCCAACACGAAGGGCAGTGACAACATCATCTCCAACGGCTACGGCATCGCGGTCGCCGACGGACAGTGCATGATCATTGTCGAGCAGGGTAAGAT
>PITX01000093.1 GCA_017577345.1 Clostridiales bacterium | reverse complement strand
TGGCAAAGGTCGCTGTCTGCCTGCGGTTTGTCTGCATGGTCAGATAGGTGAGGATACGGTCGCGCAGGCCTGCCTGTGTCAGGATCGCAATGCGGTATTCTTTTTTCATGTTCAGATCGGACAGCAGGCGCAGCAGTCTGTCGATGCAGGTCATCCGCTCTGCCTCCGGTATGCGTCCGGGGAGCAAAAACAGCTCTGCCGGAACAGAGAAAATGCGGCTGTCGTCTGCGGCGATCGCCATAGAGGGCGCGATCTTTGTTCCGGTGCAGATCAGGTCAAGTCCTATAAGTCCCGATGTCTGCAGACTGCCCTGCAGATTGCAGACGCCGTTTTGGGTGTAATAGCACAGGTTGACCTTCCCGCTCACAAGCACGCCGAGTTCCGTCACACGGTCCCGGATCTGAAACACCGCCGTGTTTTTCGGGTATTGTCTGGCCCGTCCTGCGGGAATGACGATTTTTTCCAATGTTTCCTGCGACAGACATGCCGTCAACGCGCAGCTGCGCAGTACCGGGAGTACGTTTTCCATTTTGCATCACCTGTAAATTTCATTTTTCATCTGCATTATACTGCAAGTACGTTGTTAAAACAACATACTTGCAGATATTTTTTTGATAAAATGTGAACCAGAATGAAACTCGTATTTCTCTTTCCCGTGAGGTAATCCCGATGCTTCAACGAAAAAAACACTCCTATCGCGTTATTCTTGCAATCCTCTCCGTGCTGTTGCTTGCAGCCGTGGCCTGCTCGGCAGCCCTCGGGCGATACCCGATCAGCCTTCGTGAGATTTTCGGCATTCTCGGGGAAAAACTGTTCGGCACCGAACCGTTCTGGACGGCAACACAGAAATCGCTTTTGCTGCAGCACCGTCTTCCGCGAATCCTTCTTGCCTGCCTTGTCGGCTGCTGTCTGTCCGCAGCGGGAGCTTCCTATCAGGGCGTATTTCAAAACCCAATGGCAGCCCCCGATATTCTGGGTGCATCGTCCGGCGCGGCACTTGGCGCAGCCCTGGCGATTTTGCTCGGCCTCGGAAGTACCTTGACCGTCGTGTTTGCGTTTGCCGCGAGCCTTCTGACCGTATTTGTCGTGATTTTCGTCGGAAACCGCGTGAAGGGAAAGCGAGTTGTCGGGCTGATCCTTACGGGCATCATGGTAAGCTCGCTCGTTTCGTCGGGAACGTCTTTTATCAAGCTGATCGCCGATCCGCAGGATCAGCTTCCCGCCATCACCTACTGGCTGATGGGCAGCCTGAACGGAACGCAGCCGGAAGACGTTAAATTCGCCGTGATTCCCATGCTCATCGGACTTATTCCTCTGCTGCTGCTCCGATGGCGGCTGAATATCCTGACATTCGGTGATGAAGAAGCAAAAACCATGGGGATCAATGCAAAACGCCTCAGAACCGTGGTGATCATCTGCTCAACACTTGTGACGGCAGCCAGCGTGTCCGTCAGCGGTATGATCGGCTGGATAGGCCTTGTCATTCCGCATCTCGCAAGACGACTGGTAGGAAATAACTACAAAGCTCTGATGCCGGCAACCATGCTGATGGGCGCACTGTTTCTGCTGATCGTTGATGATATCTCACGCACGCTGTTTACCACAGAAATACCGATCGGCATCCTTACGTCATTGATTGGCGCACCATTCTTTATTTATCTGATTTCAAGGGACGGTGAGCAGCTATGAGCATGATCGTTGAAAACCTGTCTTTTTCATATGGTACCGCAGATGTTTTGAAGTCCGTCTCCTTCCGTGCGGAATACGGAGAATTCTTATCTGTTCTCGGTCCGAACGGTGTTGGAAAAAGCACGCTTTTTCGCTGTATGCTCGGAATTTTAATGCCGTCTCAAGGTCACACGCTGATCGATGATAGGGATATTTCCGAGATGACTGCGGCAGAATTATCAAAAAATATTGCGTATATACCGCAATCCCATAATCCGGTGTTCAATTATTCCGTGCTGGACATCGTACTGATGGGGACAACTGCACAACTTGGCAAATTTTCATCTCCCGGAAAAGAACAGCGCCGGCAGGCGATAGAAGTGCTGGAGTGCCTGAATATTGCGGACCTGCAGAATCGCGGCTATCGAAGTATCAGCGGAGGCGAACGCCAGCTTGTCCTGATTGCCAGAGCTATGGCACAGCAGGCAAAAATTCTCATCATGGACGAGCCGTCCTCAAGTCTTGATTTCGGAAACCGCATCCGTGTGATGGATACGATCAAAGGCCTTACGGAACAAGGATACTGCGTGATTCAATCCACGCATGACCCGGATCAGGCATATCAATATTCGGACAAAATCCTCGCCATGTACGGCGGAGCGGTCCTTGCCTGGGGGAAGCCCGAAGAAACTGTATGCGACACTGTTATATCAAAGCTGTACGGCGTTGATGTAGAGGTTTGCAGTTTACGGAATGACAGAATCAGGGTCTGCATTCCGGCAAAAAATAAAATCATAAAGGAGTAAAAAACAATGAAAAAACGTATTATTTCCCTGTTACTTGCATTCGTCATGGTCATAGGTCTTACTGCCTGTGCCGGAAACAAAGCGGAAACACCTGCATCAAGCACACCGGTGCAGGAAGCTGCACAGCCGCAGACCAGTGAGCCGCAGGTTACTGAGCCCGAAGAAACGCAGAACGCTCCTGCCACCATCACCTTTACGGATGACTGCGGGCGAGAAGTGGAAATTCCGACTGACATCACGCGGGTCGTATCGTCCGGTCCGCTTTCTCAGATCGTTCTGTTTGCAATCGCACCGGAAATGTTCGTCGGACTTGCGGCTGAATACGGTGATTCCGCAAAAGGATTTATTCCGGAGGAGTATTTTGATCTACCCTATTTCGGTCAGCTTTACGGATCGGCAAACCTGAACGTGGAGGAACTGGCTGCCGTGAATCCGCAGCTTATCATCGACATCGGTGAGGCGAAAAAATCCATCGTTGAAGATATGGATGATCTGGAGGCGCAGACGCAGATTCCGTCTATCCATATTGAGGCATCCCTTGCCACTATGCCGGACGCTTACCGAAAACTGGGAAGCATTTTGGGCAAAGAAGAAAAAGGCGAAGAACTGGCACAGTTCTGCGAAAAAGTATACAACCGTACCGTTTCGATCATGGACCAGGTCGGGGATAACAAGGTCAATGCACTGTACATTCTCGGAGAAGAAGGGCTGAATGTTCTGGCAAACGGCTCTTATCACGCCGAGCTCATCGACCTGCTGACGAACAACCTTGCCGTTGTAGATAACCCGGCCGGTAAGGGTTCCGGAAATGAAGTAACGATGGAGCAGATCGCGCTGTGGAATCCGGATTTTATTCTGTTTGCCCCTGGCAGCATTTACGACACAGTTGCCGAACAGGATGCATGGAAAGAAATCACCGCTGTCAAAAACAGCAACTATATCGAAGTGCCGGAAGGTCCGCACAATTGGATGGGAACACCTCCCGCCGTGCAGCGCTATCTGGGACTCATCTGGCTCACAGCAGAGCTGTATCCGGAATTCTGTGATTATGACGTCAAAGCAGAGATCATGGAGTACTACGAACTGTTCTATGGCTGTACGCTTACAGAGGAACAGTATGATGCTCTGACCGCCAATGCGTTTATTAATAAGTAATGCATACGCTGATTGTTGGTGCAAGGCAAGTCGGAAAATCCACGCTGATAAACAAAGTCATCCGCGCGCTGGAATGCACAGTTTCCGGATTTGAAACAAAAAAAGAAGATGCGCTGGCGGATGAAATTCACGGAAGTCCGGTTTATATTTACCCTGCAGGGCAAATACATCAGCAAACGAGGGAAAACCTTCTCGGATACTGCAAAGAACAACACCCGGAAGTATTGGAACAAGCATTTGACCGCGCTGTGCATTTGATTTCCGAATCAGAAATCGCGGGGAATATAATCAAAATGGATGAAATCGGCTTCATGGAGTCATCCTCAGAGGCCTTTTGCGCAGGGATTATGCGCTGCCTTGATGGAAATAAGCCGGTTATCGCCGCAGTCAAGGAGAAGGACACTCCTTTTTTGACTGCCGTAAAAAGTCATCCGAACTGCCAATGCTTTTTCATTACCGAAGACAATCGCGATGAACTTTTTCCGGTCATATTACAATTCGTCCGTCAGCAGCTTCTGCTTTGAAAACGGTTCTTACAGAAATAAATCAGGCAGAGAGGCGATCGCCTCTCTGCCTGATTTTTGTAAGCAGTATCTTTATTTCCCAGTTTCCCGATAGCGTGCAATACACTCCCGAATGACTGCGGCGGCATCCTCCCTGCCGTGATATTCACCGGTAACGACATCCACACCCTGCAGCACCTTGTAGTTGTCGAAGAAGTTGGAGATCTCCTTCAGCTGAAAGCTCGGCAGGTCTGCCAGCTCGTGCACATCGTTATATCTCGGGTCGCAGTCCACCACAGAGATCAGTTTATAGTCTGTTTTACCGCCGTCCGTCATGGACAGATACCCCAGCACCCGGGCAGGTACAATGCAGCCGGGGAAGGTCGGCACGGTGCCGATGACCAGAATGTCCAGCGGGTCACCGTCGGGAGCGAGCGTGTTTTCGATGATGCCGTATTCCGCAGGATAGCGCATGGCGGCATACAGCACACGGTCGAGTCGGATCTTCCCGGTCGTTTTGTCCACCTCATACTTGTTCATGGAGCCGAGGGGAATTTCGATCAATGCGTCAACCAAAATGTTTTCCATAAATAACACTCCTCGTATTAAATAATTCCGGTAATAAAAATTTCGATACCGATGCCGATCAGGATGATGCCGCCGAGGATGGAAGCCTTGCCTGCAAGCTTTGTGCCGAATTTCTTGCCGATCACCAGACCTGCCATACAAATGGCAAAGGTGACAACGGCGATCAGCAGCGCACAGACAAGTGCCATCAAAAATCCGTAGTCTGTAATGGTGAAGCCTACCGAAAGCGCATCGATGGAGGTCGCCACGCCCTGTATCAGCAATATCTTAAAGCCGACGCCGGACTTGACCTCCTCCGTTTCGCCGGAAAGGCCGTCTTTGAGCATCTTGCCGCCGATAAAGCCCAGCAGAAGCAGCGCGATCCACGGGATCAGCTTTTCAAAGAAGGTAAAATAGTTGACGATGGTATGCACACAGACCCAGCCGATCATCGGCATTGCGAACTGGAAGAACGCAAAAACGCCGGCGATCAGGCACATGCGCCGCAGGCTCATACGAGGCTCGTTCAGTCCGTTTGCCAGAGACACAGAGAAGGCATCCATCGCCAGTCCCACGCCCAAAAGGCAGCTGTTGACAAAAAATACGATACTCCACATGGTTCTCTTTCTCTCCCTAAAGTAAAAACCCCGGTACAGCCGTTGCTATACCCGGGTCAAAAACAATGTGACAGACCATGTATAGCTTCACAGTTATACATGAGTCTCGCAATTTAAAACAAGCCAGACCAAAAAAGGTCAGTATGTTGACTTGTTACGCAAACACGCTTGCTACTCCCTCATGGGATTTGTTGAGAATATCTTAACATATGACCCATTATCTGTCAATTCTCTATTGTAATTCGGTTCGTGTAAGAGTCTGTTTTGTGCATTTTTTTCGAGCAAACTGAAAAATGATAGTTTTGACATCTTAACCATGTTTGTATGC
>PITX01000092.1 GCA_017577345.1 Clostridiales bacterium | reverse complement strand
TGTCTGATACCGGTCTGCAGGAGATCAATGCCGCACTGGAAGCGGCAAAGGACGCTGCCTACACGCTCGGTGTCAATCACGGGATCGACCCGTTTATGACCCTGTCCTTTATGTCTCTGCCTGTTATCCCGACGCTTCGCCTGACCACAAAGGGCATGGTGGATGTCCTGACACAGCAGTTTATCTGATCACAGCCGGAACATACTGCGGAGAGGTGAGAAAATGGATTTACAGGAAAAATACCGAAAGAAAATCAAATTCTATTATGACGAAAACGGGCTTCTGACGCAGTATCCCACCAGAAAGCCGCTGCGGGAGATCGTCCTGTCGCGCATCGCGGAGAAATTCGCATTTGATGTGGAATATACGGAGAGACAGGTCAATCAGATCATTGCGGAGCAGATCGCCTTTTCGGATATTGAGCTTCTCCGCCGAGAGCTGTACGAGGGGGAATATATTGACCGCCTGCGCGACGGCTCGAAATACTGGAGGATCAGAAAAACGGAAACAGAATAGACATCGAAAAAGGCACGGCGAATGCCGCGCCTTTTTCTTGCTTTTCTTTCGATTTTTGATATAATGAAGAAAGAAATCACCGGAGGCATATTATGAAATTTCCCTGTCTGGTCGTCGATCATGACGATACCGTTGTCAACAGCACGGCAACGGTGCATTTTCCTTGCTTTTGCGAATTTATGGCGATCCATTACCCGCAGATCCACTATACGCTTGAGGATTATTTCCTTAAAAATTTCTCCCCCGGCACGCTGGAACTCTTCCGTGATGAGATCGGCATGGATGAGGCAATGCTTCAGGAGGAGCATCGTTTCTGGGATGCCTATGTGCAGAGCCATGTGCCGCAGGCATACGAGGGAATGCGTGAGATTTTGTGGGAGCAGAAGAATGCGGGCGGACTGTTGTGCGTCGTTTCTCATTCGCTGTCGAAGAATATCCTGCGCGACTATCGAGAAAACGGACTGCCGGAGCCGGATATGATCTTCGGCTGGGAAATCCCCGTGGAGCAGCGCAAGCCGAGCGCATATCCTCTGCAGAAGATCATGGAGACCTTCCATCTTCAGACGGAAGACCTGCTTGTTCTGGACGATCTGAAGCCGGGCTACGATATGGCGAAAGCGTGCGGCGTTCGCTTTGCCGCGGCAGGCTGGGCAAACGACATTCCGCAGATCGAACAGTTCATGCGGAGCAACTGCGACCTGTATTTCAAGACGGTCGCGGAGCTGAAAGCATATTTGACAGAGAAATGATTATACTTGAAATCATCTGTGCTATCTGCTAAAATAAAGTGTCTTATCAATGGAAAGGCGTGTGAAGTATGGAGAAAAGAATCGTCAAGATTGTTCTGACAGGCGGTCCTGCCGCGGGCAAGACGACGCTGACCAGTCAGATTTTGAAAGAATTCAAGCAGGAGGACGGCTGGCGCGTCATCACGATCCCCGAAACAGCGACGGAGCTGATTTCCGGCTTCGGCATCAAGCCGTTCGGCAACTGCATGTCGATGCTGGCGTTTCAGGATTTTGTCATTGCTGATCAAATCCACAAGGAAAAGCTGGCACTTGACGCGGCACAGGTCGTCCCCGAGGACAGAGTTTTAATCATATATGACCGTGCGTTGATGGATGATAAGGCATATATTTCCGACGAGGAATTTGCCGCGACCATCGCAAAGTTTGACGGTCGTACGGAGGCCTCCGTGCTGGCAAATTACGATATGGTGCTGCACCTTGTTACCTGCGCCAAGGGCGCGGAATTTGCCTACAACCTCGGCAATGCGGCGAGAACGGAGTCGCTGGAATATGCAAGAGAGATGGATGACCGCACTCTGCGCGCATGGAGCGCACATCCCAATCTCAAGATCATTGACAACTCCGTGAATTTTGCGGAGAAAATTCAGCGCGCCCTGCAGGAAATCTATCGCGCTGTCGGCGAACCTGAGCCGATGCCGAAGAAGAAGAAGTATCTGATCGCCATGCCCGACATGGCGCAGCTTGCAAGCACCTACAATGCCGCTACGCTGGACATGATGCAGACCTATCTGCGTGAGACTGCACCGGGCGTGGAACGCCGCGTGCGTCAGCAGAGAAACGGCATGGAATATCTCTATTTCTACACGGAAAAGCATCTGATGCCGGACGGCACGAAGTGGGATACCGAAAAGCCAATCTCTCAGAAGGATTATATCCAGTATCTGATGGAGGGCGATCCTGCACTGCATCAGGTGCACAAGATGAAATACCGCTTCACCTATCGCGACCAGCGATTCGAAATTGATGTCTATCCTTTCAGTGAGGACAAGGCGATCATGTTCCGCTACGCGGGCAGTGACCATGTGGAGCTGCCGCCGGAGATCAGCGTTCTGCGTGATGTTTCCGGTGATTTGGATTACAAGAACAGACAGCTTGCGATTTCGCAGACTCTTTAGACGAACAAATGCCCCGTACTGTCGGTCACGACTGTACGGGGCATTTTATACTATTTCAGTTTGCGCTTAACCGCCTCAAAGGTTTCTCCGCTGATGACATGCTCCACACGGCAGGCGTCCTCTTCCGCTGTTTCGGCGGAAACGCCGATGCTGATCAGCCAGCCGGTCAGCATCGTGTGCCGCTCATACATCCGCTCGGCGATCTCCAGACCGGTCGGAAGCAGAGTGATGTAGCCGCCGTTTTCCACACGGATATATCCGTTTTCACGCAGATTGCGCATGGCAATTGAGATGCTTGGTTTGGAGAAATTCAATTCGTTCGCAATATCAATGGAGCGGACTTTACCGTTTCGTTTTTGCAAAATCAGAATCGTCTCCAGATAATTCTCCGCGGATTCATGAATTTTCATTTGCAGCCTCCGGGCTTATCGGATGAAGTTTGTGCGGATGCCGGGCTCATAGGAGGGTGCGAGGACACCGGCGGCTTTGCCTGCTTCAATGCAGCGCAGCAGCCACGCCAGGTTTTCGCCAAGCGTGCGCATGGTCTGCATACCCTCTTCGTCCTGCAAAACCTCCTCCGGCGTGTTGCCGTGTACCTGATTCCAGTACTGTGAGGTGACGATCGGCATGGAGTTGATGCCAAAATACTTATTCAGACGGTCATAGGATGCGCTTGCACCGCCTCTGCGGCAGGAGACAATTGCCGCACCGGGCTTACCGTGCAGCTTGGCAGACGCGCTGGAAAACAGACGGTCGAGGAAGGCGGTGGACTGACCGCTCGGGCCGGAGTAATAGACCGGTGCGCCGACAACGATTGCGTCAAATTCATCCAGCCGGGCGGCAAGGGCATTGACGCCGTCATCAAAGACACAGGGCTTGCCGCTCTTGCAGGTGCGGCAGGCGATGCAGCCGGAGACCGGTTTTGTACCGATCTGGAAAATTTCGGATTCGATATCATGCTTTACGAGCGTTTTTGCGATTTCATTCAGGGCGGTATAGGTGCAGCCGTGTGCATTGGGGCTGCCGTTAAACAGTAAAACCTTCATAAAATCCTCCTATCTGCGGCGAATATCCTCGCCGATGAACTGCACAAGACGGAATGTGCCGATGATACGCGACGCGATCTGCGGATTGTAGCGGTTTTCGATCTCATTGTCCGCAAGGTTGGTCGAGATGATGGTGGCACGGTTTTCCATCATACGGGTGTTGAGCAGATGGTAGAGCGCGGAAATTGTAAACTGCGTTGTCATTTCCGTTCCGAGGTCATCAATGATCAGCAGGTCACAGTCGAGATATTTCCGGCTTCTGCCGCGGTTTTCCTCCTGCGAGGCACCGAATTTCTCTGCTTCAAAATCGGAAAACAGGCGAATTGCCGTATCGTAGACGACGCTGCAGCCGCGGTCAGCGACCTGACGGGCAATGCAGGCGGAGAGAAATGTTTTCCCGAGACCGGTCGCACCGGAGAAGAGCAGACTGCCGCTTCCCACGCCGAAGCTCTGCGCATATTTCCGGCAGATATTGAAATTGGATTTCATCAGCTGACGCGGTGAGGTGCCGAGCTTCGGATCATAGGTGTCGGGATAGACATCGAGGCGGAAGGAATCAAAGGTTTCCCGACCGCTGCCGAGCAGAGAAGTCAGCTCCTTTTTCTGCTCCTGACGGCACAGCTCGCGCAGGCAAGAGCACATCTGCGCGCCAACATAGCCGCTGCCGCTGCATTTGGCGCAGACCGGTGTCTCATCGAGATAGCCTTCTTCAAATTCGCCTGCCTCAAGGATCCATTCACGCTCGCGCTGCAGAGCGAGATTTTTTTCGCGGATCTGCGCGATCGCCTGCGTCGGGTCTTCACCCTGCCGTAATGCGGTCGTCATCAGCTGCGTCATTGTCAGGCGCAGCTCACGGTCGATTTCCGCAAGGCGCGGATAGCGTGCATAGGCAGCATTCCTGTGCGCATCGTTTTCGCGTTCGCGCTCTGCCTTTGCCTGCTCCAGACGCTCTCTGGCGCGGCGCAGAATCTGTTCACTGTATGCCATCTTCAGTCCTCCTGCCCTTCGGCAAGCGCATCCTGCACCGCTTTCTTTGCCAGCGGCGTCAGTGCATCGCCGTGATGCTGATAGGCGTCATTTTTGCGGTGAGATTGCTGTGCGGGGGCAATGTCGCCGAGGGTGATTTCCTGCGGCGTGTGCAGATTTTTTTCGTGCCAGCTTTTCAGAATCGAGTTCATGTACGCCCAGCGCAGGCCGCCTGTCTTTTCACAGGTACGCTCATACGCCATGTGAATTGACCGGTCGGGGAAGCCCATCTGGATCCAACTTGCCAGATACTGCTCCTCTGAGGCAGTCAGACGGCGATGGTCGATCTGCATGTGCAGACGAAGCTGCCGGATACGGGTATGTACCTCCAGTTGGGACTGGACATAGAAGCTGGCGGTTTCCAGTGTGTCGATGTTTTCATCCGACCAGCGGTACGCTTCTTTTTCGATCGTGTGAATGGAGGGCGGTCGGACACCTCTGCGGCGACTGCGCTCCACGCAGTAAGAAAGCAGAAGCCCGATGACATCGGCAGGCAGCCGCAGATATTCGGAAAATCCGAGCAGCGTTTTTAATTCCTCCGTGGAAATTGTGCGTCCGAGCAGCCTCTGTGCCTCACCGACCAGCTTTTTGAATCTCACACTGCGCAGAGCACGGTTCAAATCGGCATCGGAATAGACAGGACGCTCCGGCAGGGAAGCCGACTTTACGGAGCTTTCCCACAGCCCGAGTTGACGCAGGCAGTCCGTTGCGCCGACCATCTGTTTCACAGTAAAATGCAGTGCATCCAGTGCGGTTTCCAGCGGCAGCTCCGCCTTGCGGTAGAGGTACAGCGTCACCGCGTCCGGACAGCCGCAGGAAAGCAGCTTCCGCAGTTCTTCACTTGTCAGAACGACGCCTTGCATGATACCGTTTCTCCCTTTATCTTTATCGTAACAAGTATTATAACATACACGCCGTTGCAGGGCAAGCGATCCGGGATGATGAAAAACAGAGAATTTCGGCATAAAAATTTGGCTTGCACCCATATCTTGTGGAGCATCCTCTGTCATACCACAAAGCCCCCGTTGACCGGCAAAATCTGTCCGGTGATATACTCCGCCTTTGCCAGATACAGCAGAGCAGAGGCGACATCCTCCGGCGTACCGTTTCTGCCGAGCGGAGTCTGCTCGGCAAGCGCGGAAAGCACTTGACTGCCGACGCAGGCGGTCATGTCGGTCAGAATGATGCCGGGAGAGACGCAGTTGACGCGGATACCCGAGGGTCCCAACTC
>PITX01000091.1 GCA_017577345.1 Clostridiales bacterium | reverse complement strand
TCGATATCCTCAACCCGAACGCGAAGTGCATCGAAGCTCTGCAGGGCCTCGACCTTCCCGCAGGTGTTGAGATTGAGATAAAGCTGTAATTTATATACATTAATATAAATACGGCGAACCCCGATCGCCTGCCGAGGCGGTCCCGGGTCAAGTTGGTAAACCAATGGCTGCCCAATGGTCAAGTTTGCCAACCAATAACCTAAAATAAGGAGTAAGAAAAATGCAGAAAGCAATCATCGGCAAGAAAGTGGGCATGACCCAGATCTTCGATGAGACCGGCCGCGTGATCCCCGTTACCGTTATTGAAGCGGGTCCCTGTGTCGTCGCTCAGAAGAAGACAATCGAAAACGATGGCTATGTTTCCGTGCAGCTGGCTTACGGCGATGTCGCTGAGAAAAAGCTGTCCAAGCCGGAACTCGGTCATCTCAAGAAGGCAGGCGTTTCTGCCAAGAAGCATCTCAAGGAATTTAAGCTCGACAATGCTGCTGACCTCGAAGTCGGTGCTGAGATCAAGGCTGACCTGTTCGCCGCAGGCGATCATGTTGACGTGACCGGCATCTCCAAGGGTCATGGCTATCAGGGCGTTATCAAGAGATGGAACGCACAGCGTACCCCGACCTCCCACGGCGGCGGCCCGGTCCACCGTCATGCAGGCTCCATGGGCTCCACCTCCAGTCCCTCCCGTATCTTCAAGGGACACATCGGTGCAGGTCACATGGGCGTTGAGCAGGTCACTGTGCAGAACCTCGACGTCGTTAAGGTTGACGCTGATCTGAATATGATCGTCATCCGCGGCGCGATTCCCGGTCCGAAGGGCGGAGTCGTCTATATCAAGAGCACCGTCAAGACCATCAAGGTCGCTTCCGGCGCTACCGCAATCAGCAAGAACCCGCAGAAGGCTTCCGGCCGTAACCCGCAG
The DNA here is from genome assembly GCA_017577345.1 of Clostridiales bacterium. Lineage (GTDB taxonomy): Bacteria > Bacillota > Clostridia > Oscillospirales > Oscillospiraceae > JAZOXB01. The sequence continues at coordinate 5,016 of PITX01000091.1, read as the reverse complement.
AAGGCTTCCGCGAGAAACGCATAATGAAAGGAGAGTTAACTTATGAAGACTAACGTTTATGATATGAACGGCAAGCAGGTCGGCGAAGTTGAACTTTCCGAAGCTGTTTTCGGTATTGAGCCCAACGAATCTGTCGTCCATGATGTTGTGAAAAACCACCTGGCCAACTGCCGTCAGGGCACACAGTCCGCTCTGACCCGTGCAGAGGTCTCCGGCGGCGGCAAAAAGCCGTGGCGTCAGAAGGGTACCGGTCACGCCCGTCAGGGCAGCACCCGTGCTCCGCAGTGGACGCATGGCGGCATCGTGTTTGCACCGAAGCCCCGCAGCTACAGCTACACGCTGAACAAGAAAGTACGCCGTCTGGCTCTGAAGTCCGTTCTGAGTGCTAAGGCTCAGTCCGAGAACATCGTTGTGATCGACGAGCTCAAGATGGACGAAATCAAGACCAAGAAGTTCGCCGGCTTCCTGAGCGCAGTCAATGCTGATTGCAAGGCTCTGGTCGTTACCGCAGAGGTCAACGAAAATGTCGTCCTCTCCGCACGCAACCTGCCCGGCGTTGAGACCACTTTTGCAAACCTTATCAATGTCTATGACATCCTGAACGCGAAGAAGCTCGTTCTGGATAAGGCTGCACTGGCGAAGATTGAGGAGGTGTTCGCATAATGAAGACCGCATACGATATCATCCTTAAGCCCATCATCACCGAACAGTCCATGGAAGCTACCGAGCTGAAGAAGTACGTCTTCATCGTCGCAAGCGACGCAAACAAGACGGAAATCAAGAAGGCTGTTTCCGAGATCTTCGGCGTTAAGGTCGAAAAGGTCACTACCATCCGCATGGACGGCAAACTGCGCCGCCAGGGCAGATACCCCGAAGGCCGCAGCGCGTCCTACAAGAAGGCTGTCGTTAAGCTGACTGCCGATTCCAAGACCATCGAATTCTTCGAGGGTATGGTCTGATCCATCTCAATCATTTAAAGGAGTGTAACGCAAAATGGCGATTAAAACTTACAAGCCTTATACCCCCGCTCGCCGCGGCATGACCGTGTCCGCGTTTGAGGGCGTAGATAAGAAGGCAAAGCCCGAGCGTAGCCTGGTTGAGACCCTGAAGAAGCATTCCGGTCGCAACAGCTACGGCAGAATCACCGTCCGTCATCGCGGCGGCGGCAACAAGAGAAAGTACCGTATCATTGACTTCAGACGCGACAAGCTGGATATGTCGGCAGTCGTTGAGCGTGTTGAGTACGATCCCAACCGCAGCGCATTCATCGCTCTGGTCAAGTACGAAGACGGCGAACTCCGCTACATTCTGGCTCCGGTCGGACTGAAGGCGGGCGCGACCGTCCTGGCATCCGCAGCAGCCGACATTAAGCCCGGCAACTGCCTGCCCATCGCAAACATCCCCGTTGGTACCGTGATCCACAATATCGAGCTTCAGCCCGGTGCCGGTGCACAGCTGGTTCGCAGCGCAGGTGTTGCTGCACAGCTGCTCGCAAAGGAAACCGAAAAGGGTCTGGCACAGGTCAGAATGCCCTCCGGCGAAGTCCGTTATATTCCGCTGAACTGCACCGCTTGCATCGGTCAGGTCGGCAACATCGACCACAGCAACATCCACATCGGCAAGGCCGGCCGTACCCGTCACATGGGTATCCGCCCGACTGTCCGCGGTTCCGTTATGAACCCGAATGACCATCCGCACGGCGGCGGCGAAGGCCGCGCTCCGGTCGGTCGTCCCGGTCCTGTCACTCCGTGGGGCAAGCCGGCTATGGGTTACAAGACCCGCAAGACGAAGAACCGTACCAACAAGTTCATCATCAAGCGCAGAAACAGTAAGTAAGGAGGAAATGAATAATGAGCAGAAGCATTAAGAAAGGCCCGTTTGTTGCTCCTGAGCTGTATAAGCGCGTTGAAGAGCTTAACAAAACCGGTGAAAAGAAAGTGCTGAAGACCTGGTCCAGATCTTCCACCATTTTCCCCTCCTTTGTCGGTCACACAATCGCTGTCCATGACGGCCGCAAGCATGTTCCCGTCTATGTGACAGAAGACATGGTTGGTCATAAGCTGGGTGAGTTCGTTCCCACCAGAACGTTCCGCGGTCACTCCGGCTCCAAGACCTCCAATGCGAAGTAAGGAAGGAGAAAGACATGGAAGCAAAAGCACATCTGAAATACCTGCGTATTTCTCCGCGCAAGGTCACCATCCTCTGCGACATGATCCGCGGCAAGGATGCAAAGACCGCATGCGCATATATCATGCAGACCCCGAAGGCAGCTTCTGAGCCCATGCTCAAGCTCCTCAAGAGTGCGATCGCCAACGCCGAAAACAATCACGGCATGGATGTTGACAAGCTCTACGTCTCCACCGCGATTGCAAATCCCGGTCCCACGCTCAAGCGCGGCAGACCGAGAGCAAAGGGCAGATTCAATCGCATTCTCAAGAGAACGACTCACCTCACCATCGGCGTGAGCGAGAAGGCTTAAGGAGGTTACTATGGGACAGAAAGTTAATCCTCATGGTTTGCGCGTTGGCGTAATCAAGGACTGGGATTCCCGCTGGTATGCCCGTAACGACAAGGTCGGCGACCTGATCGTTGAGGACTACAACATCCGTAAGGATCTCAAGAACAGACTCTATGCCGCCGGCATTGCTAAGATCGAGATCGAGCGCAGCAACGCCCGCGTTAAGATCAATCTGCATTGCTCCCGCCCCGGCGTCGTCATCGGCAAGGGTGGCCAGGAGATCGAAAAGCTCCGCCTGGAGCTCGAGCAGAAGATCGGCAAGTCCGTCGCGCTGAACATCGTTGAAGTTCGCAGCCCGGACCTGAACGCTCAGCTGGTCGCAGAGAACATCGCTGCACAGCTTGAGAAGAGAATTTCCTTCCGTCGTGCCATGAAGCAGGCGATGCAGAGAGCGACCCGTCTGGGCGCGAAGGGCATCAAGTGCTCCTGCGGCGGCCGTCTCGGCGGTGCAGAAATTGCCCGCAGCGAGTCCTATCACGAGGGCACCATTCCCCTGCAGACCCTCCGTGCTGACATCGAGTACGGTTTTGCGGAAGCAAATACCACGTATGGCAAGATCGGCTGCAAGGTGTGGATCTACAAGGGCGAAGTCCTGAACTCCACGCTGCGTCAGTCCGCACCGGAAGCTCCGCGTCGTGACCGCCGCAACAACGACCGTCGTCGTGACGACCGTCGTCAGGGTGGCGAGCGCCGTGGTGACCGGAAGCCTTTCAATGGCGAGCGTCGTCGTGACGATCGCAGGGAAGGAGGCAACCGCTAATGTTAATGCCTAAGAGAACAAAGTTCCGTCGAGTACAGCGCGGCCGTATGAAGGGTGCAGCTTCTCGCGGTAATAAGGTATCCTACGGCGAATACGGCATTCAGGCCGTCGAACCCGGCTGGATCACCGGCAACCAGATCGAAGCGGCTCGTATCGCTATGACCCGTTACACCAAGCGTGGCGGTCAGGTCTGGATCAAGATCTTCCCCGACAAGCCTGTTTCTAAGAAGGCTCTCGGCGTCCGTATGGGCTCCGGTAAGGGCGCTCCCGAATACTGGGTTGCAGTCGTCAAGGCGCAGAAGGTCATGTTCGAGATCGGCGGCGTGTCCGAAGAAGATGCTCGCGAAGCTCTTCGTCTGGCACAGCACAAGCTGCCCATCAAGACCAAGATTATTGCCCGTGAGGAAGCAGTATCTGAGAATGGTGGTGAATAATGATGAAGGCTAAAGAACTCAGAGCCATGTCCGTGGCTGACCTGGAAGCAAAGGTAAAGGATCTGAAAAAGGATCTCTTCTTCCTGCGTATGCAGCATGCAACGAACCAGCTCGATAATCCGATCAAAATCGCCGCTGTCAAGAAAGACATTGCCCGCATCAAAACAATTATTCGTGAGAAAGAGACCGCAATCTGAGGAGGTAAGCGAAAATGAGTGAAACTACAAGAGCTTTCCGCAAAACCAGAGTTGGTCAGGTCGTCTCCGATAAGATGGACAAGACCATCGTGGTTGCTATTGAGGACAGCGTGCAGCATAAGCTGTACAAAAAAATCGTAAAAAGAACCTATAAGCTGAAGGCACACGACGAAAACAACGAGTGTGGCGTAGGCGATACCGTTAAGGTGATGGAGTGCCGCCCCCTGTCCAAGGACAAGAGATGGCGTCTCGTTGAAATCATCAAGAAGGCTGAATAAGGAGGTCGACAACTAATGATCCAGGAAGAATCTTATCTGAAGGTTGCTGACAATACCGGCGCCAAGGAGATCAAGTGCATCCGTGTGCTTGGCGGTTCCAGACGCAAGTTCGGCAATATCGGCGATGTCATCGTCGCCTCCGTTCGTAAGGCAGCTCCCGGCGGCACCGTGAAGAAGGGCGAAGTTGTTCGCGCTGTCATCGTCCGTACCGCGAAGGGCGTTCGCCGTGCAGACGGCACCTATGTTCGTTTCGATGAGAATGCCGCAGTCCTGATCAAAGAGGACAAGAATCCCTGCGGTACCCGTATTTTTGGGCCGGTCGCAAGAGAGCTTCGTGACAAGGAATACATGAAGATCCTCTCCCTGGCACCGGAAGTCATTTAATAGGGGGAGCAAAGAATGAACATTAAAAAGAATGATACCGTTATTGTCTTGTCCGGCAAGTCCAAGGGCAAGAAGGGCAAGGTCATCACCGCCATGCCCAGCGAAGGCAAAGTCATTGTCGAGGGCGTCAACATTGCTACCTGCCACATGAAGGCTCGCAAGCAGAATGAGACCAGCGGCATTGTCAAGCGTGAGATCCCCATTCGTGTGGACAAGGTTCAGCTCTACTGCTCCAACTGCAAGAAGGGCGTCCGCGTCGGCTTCAATGTCGACGGCGACAAGAAGATCCGTGTCTGCAAGAAGTGCGGCAAGGAAATCTGAGGAGGAGGAACGAAACAATGGCAAGACTGCAAGTGAAGTACAAAGAAGAAATCGCTCCTGCTCTGATGAAAAAGTTCCAGTACAAGAGCGTCATGCAGATCCTCGCAAAGGTCATTGTGAATGT